>CALAEX010000048.1 GCA_937891165.1 uncultured Lachnospiraceae bacterium
AAGTTCCACTTTCCTATCTTTTGTTATAATCACTCAAGATTCCGAGAGATTATTTCTGACCGCTTTGCACATACCACACGGTCAAGCCCTACATAATCTTTTCTTACTCGAATTTCTTCAAATCCGTTCTCTAACAAAAGAGTTGATACCTCTTCTGCTTGTTCACACCCAATTTCAAAAAACAACTGTCCTTTCGGAGTTAAAAATGTTCCAGCCTTTTTAATAATTTCTCTATAAAATTTCAATCCATCCATATCTCCATCTAGTGCTATGATTGGCTCATACTCTTTTACCTCTGGCATTAAAGTATCAATCACAGCAGATGGAATATAAGGAGGATTAGAAACAATAATATCAAACTTTTCTTCATTTGGAAGTGCTAAAAACAAGTCTCCACAATAAAAAGTAACCTCCGCACCTAATTGCTTGGCATTCTCTTTTGCTGTTTCCACTGCTTCTATCGAAATATCTGTTCCTATAGCACTCTTTAGCGAGCAAAGTTTTGCTAAACTAATAATAATGCAACCTGTTCCCGTACATAAATCTAATATTTTTTTTCCAGAAGCCTCTTTACAAACTTCTTCCACAAGCACTTCTGTGTCTTGCCTTGGAATTAAAGTAGATGGACTAACTAAGAAAGAAAAGCCCATAAACTCTTGATTCCCTATAATATATTGCAAAGGAACTCTCTTTTTTCTTTGTTCTATGCAACTGTTTAATTTCTCTTCTTGCTCTAATGGCATTGCTTCTTCTGCTTTTAAAAAGTAGGATGCCCTAGAAAGCCCTGTGCTATGTTCAAATAAATACCATGCATCTATATTAGCATCTGGAACTTGCGACAATACCAATTGTTCTATTGCCTGTTCATATGCTCGTCTATAGCTACTCATGGTTTCTTATCCTCATCTACTTCCTCTTCTGAAATTTCTATAACGGATTTAGAACCGTTAAATTCGAAATACATATCTAAAGAATTTAAAATATCATCTTTACTATCTTTTTTTGCTTCACTCACCGCCTTTGTTGCAGATGGCAATGGGTCTTTCTTTGAATTCTTTCCTTTAGTAACCTCTTTTGGCTCTCCTGTCAATTTCATATCATACAAAGAAGCAAGGTCTACTTTCTCCTCTTTTGTTGCCGCATATTCAACTTCTGGTTCTTGCATTCCTTTCTTAGCTTCTCTTTCACTTTGTCTATTACTTCTTCTAACTTCTCTTTCTTGAAAACTCTGCCAATCAAATACCGCTTCTACAGAACGAATAGCCACTTCAATCATCGAATCATCTGGCTCTTTTGTTGTTAAAGCCTGTAACCACATACCCGGTCTACTAAGAATATCTACTATTTTAGACTCTGTTCTACCTGCGAAACGAATAAATTCATAAGAAATACCTGCAATGACTGGTATTAAAAGTAAACGAAGTACAAAACGTAATACTACGTGTTCTACTCGAATAAACATAAAAAAGATGATACTAATAATCATAACATTTAACAAGAAACTCGTTCCGCAACGTTTATGTTCTTTACTTTGCTCTCTTACATTAGATACAGTAAGTGGTTTCCCATTTTCAATACAATTGATGGATTTATGTTCTGCACCATGATACATAAATATCCTTTGAATATCCTCAAGCTGAGAAATTAAACCTATATATACTAAAAAAATTAGAAGACGAGATACCCCTTCTAACAATGCAAGTACCAAAGAATTTTCTATTTTAGTAGAAAGGAAATTAGCTAATAACATTGGTAAAACAACAAAAATACCAATCGCTAATAATATAGAACAACACACTGTCAATGTATTGATAATACTTTCTCCTTTGCCTTTTGTTATCTCATTCAGTTTTTTTTCAAATTTAGATTCTTCTTCTTCCTCTTCATAAAAAGAAGAAGAAAACGTAATACTTTGCATCCCTAAAGACAACGACTCTACAAATGCAACTACACCACGGATAATTGGTAACTTAAGTATTGGATTACTTTTTTTCTTACTGGAAAGATGCTTTGTTTCTACTACAATTTCTTTGTTTGGTTTTCGGACAGCAATGGCATACTTATCACCGTTTTTCATCATAACACCTTCGATAACTGCCTGTCCTCCAATACCAGATGGCCTCATAAAATCCTCCTTTACTACACTTAATAATTTAAAAATAGGTTGAGTCCTTGACAGAGCTCAACCTGATTTTTAACCTTATAATTTTGTCTACTATTTTGTTAAACCATACTTACGGTTGAACTTCTCAATAGCACCACGAGCAGCAGCAGCTTTCTGCTGGCCAGTATAAAATGGATGACACTTGGAACAAATTTCTACGTGAATTTCGCTCTTAGTAGAACCAGTAACGAACTCATTACCGCAGTTACATGTTACCTTTGCCTGATAATACTTTGGCTGAATTGCTTCTTTCATTATTTCTCACCTCTTACTTCACGCATTACGATATTAACCGCATTTAAACTAAACAGCATTTGCATTGTATCACATAATTTCTCTAATTGCAATACCTAGTTCATCATTTTTCCTAATTTAATCGAATAAAAATTACTGTTTACACATATACAAACACGAACCAATTATTTCTTACTAAGCCATCCTCTAAACATACCACCTTCAACAATAGAAAAAATTGTGAAAAAAATATCTGCAAAAAGGATAAAAATAAACGAAGGGATTAAAATACGAGTATATTTTTCACCACAAATCTCTCTTTTATTGATAGCTCTCCCCATACGAAAAGTATATAGAAAAACTCCTAAATTAAGAAAACCGATTACTATTGCCTGTGTCATAAAATTTATGAATGCATCCGTTGGAAACCAATTCCCAGTTTGTATACCACTTAAAAATATATTTAGAAACAGTAACCCTATCTGAACGCAGAATACAATACGCATTACATTCAGCATTACGCCTCCACCAATACCTATTCCGCCACCCCATACTAAACCACTTCTAGCACAAAAATTTCGGAAAACTTGCATCAAAGCTTCACTCTGTATACCTTCAATGTAACCATTATTCGCAATAGCATAAATATTCAATTTTAAATGATTCTTCTGACAAAATTCTTCCATCTCTTTTAAGAAAGAAAGCACATGAGAAGGTATACAATCTACATACAATGGAAGACAAAATACTACAGTATCCCCATCTTGAAATGTATTTAAGATTCTATCATAATCTTTCTTATTTCTTAAAACTTCACTTACTTTTTCTCCTTTTACAAAAAATTTTTGCACACTGAGAAAATATGCAGATGCACTAAATTTTTTCTTTGGACTTCCATTTATAAATACTGTTTTCATGCCAACATATCCTCCAATTCACTCAGAGATTTTAAAACAATAACTTGAGATTTCAAATAACCATCATTCAACGCATTTCTAGCTGCTACTAATTCAAAAGTAGTCTTTTCTTCCAAAGTAATATCACCATATGTATATACTCTGAAAAAATTATGTTTACCATAACGTAACGTATGATGCATTTGTTTGCCACGATACGTGCTCAATGGGGTAGACGAGCCAATACTTCTATCTAAAACATTTTTAATTGCTGGACTATAAGTTCCATAACAATTTTCACTAATAATAATAAGCTCATCCGCCTTTCCAATGATACGACACACTTTATGCAAACTATCCTTCATATGACATTCCGCAGGATGCTTCGTCCAACAACCAAAACACCCTTGACAAGGAGCATATTTACCATCTGCATGAATAACCACATCGCACTTCTTTTGTAATATCTCATCATATTCTGCTCCCAAATCATGTATTATTACTTTCATATCCATCCCTTCCCTTTCTATTCGTGATTTCTTTGAAATGTTAAAAGTTCTTCTGTCATCTTTTTTGCTACAGCACAATTTTGAAACCATTCAATCAGATGTGTTAAAATGTAAACTACTAAAATACTAATTGCCAAACATACTACTACTTTTGCCTTTTCTGCATCCATTATCTCATCAGGTATTGCAACATTAATCATTATTACTTCCACCAACACCAACTGTATCATCTTTCGAATCAAAAATTGTTTTAGAGTAAATTCCTTCTTTGCATACATTACAATATTGGGAAGTGTTCCATAAGCAGCATAAATTAAAGGAGCCCCAAAAGCTTCATAACCGAACCTCTCCTCTGGTAGAAAATGCATCCCCAATACCATCATTACTCCTAAAATCATAGTCACTAGCATAAAATAGGTATATACTATGTCATTAATCCATTCTTTTCCTTGCATTAGAATAATTCTCCTTTCAATGCTCTTTTCAAATCTGGCACATATTTTCTAGAAATAATAACCTCCTCTCCACTTTGCAAAATAGCAGAATACCTGCCATTTAGTGCTGGTTTTATGGATTTTACTTTCATTAGATTTAAAATAAGTGACTTTGAAACCCTTAGAAAATACTTTTCTCTCAAAATTCCCTCTAACTCATATAATTTTTGTCGAGCTTCATAAACCTTTTGTTTCCCATAAATAAAAACTATATTATCTACAGCCTCAACATAATATACATCTGTCACAGGAACTTCATACTGTTTTCCCTCTATTACCCCTGTTAACTGCCCTTTCCTAGATTTTACAAAAGTAACAATCTCTTTTACTTGTTCCGTCACCTCATGGCAACGAATCTCCAACTCCTCTGGTTCGCTTTGGGCAACTTTCAAGACCCTTATTTCCATACAACCTCTCACTCCATCATTAGCCTTTTTATAAATAACTATATCTTTTTTCTCCTATAATAACAACATTCTAAATGGTAAAATGCACTTTTTATAGGGTAAAATACAACTAAGCGGATATGTGTAATCCGCTTAGCTTTCCTTCCATAACATTTTTAAATCTGTTTTTTTTGGTTCTATTGGATAATCCGTATTCTGCCTTACCCAGTCCCATTCCCACTCGAACCAATTTCTATGTACGTTATCCGTTTCTCCTTTTAATTCTTTTACTCTATCTTGTATCCAATTCATCCATCTCTTTTTATAAAAATCTCCAATGAGTCCTGACCATTGACGATTAGAATAATCATGTAATTTTCCTGTTTCGGATTGTGCATAAGCACCCCATGTTGTAATTAACATTTTGGCATTCCACTCATACAATCTTTTAGAACAATCATCTGCATTTTTTGCCAAAGCTTTTGCTTGTTCTATCCATCTTCCTAACAAATAATACGTATTTGTACTTGTTACTACTTCCATTTTATCTATAATGGCTAAAAATTGATTCGCCTTTGCTTCAAAATCTGCCATTTGCTTAGAATGATATGCCGTTACCAATTCCTTATGACAAATCCATGCCTTATTTGATAAAATTTGTTGTAAAATTGTTGCAACATCATACAAATAAGTTTCTTTGTCATACATTTTATTATAATCTTCTAACAACAATGTCACTGCTTTTTCTAGTTCTGTTATTGGATAACTAATGATAGCATTTCCCCATGCAGAAGCAGCTTGAATCACAAAATCAGGTCTTGCATTTACAATAGATTCTGGTGCACCTTGCCCTCTTTGATTGAACTCTGCCAAATATACGGTTTTTAACAAAATGTCCCATGCTTCTTTTGCTGCTTGACTTTGTATTCCATATCGTCTTCTTATATAACCAATCAACCATTGCTCCAAATTCAGTTCTTTCAATTCTTGTTCTGCATTCTCCTGCCAAATACAATCAAAGAAAAAGTCATATAAAATAGGATTATTGGCACTTGCTTCTGGAGTAATTCCAATACCTACAATAGAATTACAATGTCCAAACACATAAGGAACATCATGTAATAAATTATCCAAATGCCCATGAAGCCCCAAACGACCACCAAAATTATTCAACATACAAAATACCCATGGAGTATTAGAAAACTCTGATTTATAACCATAACAACTATTTTCTTTTGCTCCATCTTTATAATGAGGTAATTTTTCTGCATATAAGTCTAAAATCAATGCATGCTCTTTTCCATTCGTTACTTCTGCAATTCCTTCTAATAATTCCGAAGATGGATTTCCTTCCCAAGACTGAATAAGCCAAACACTATTTTTATTACTAGACAACATCGCTTGTAGTACCTCTTTTGCAATCTGTCTTGCAGACATATCTCCTATGATACCACCTTCATGAAAAGGGTCTGTCGCATAATAATTGGTTACTTCACCATATACTTCTTTTTGTGCTTCATAAAATTTCGTAGCATACTCTAAAAAAGACTTGGATGTAGTCTTTAACATACTTGGACGTTGAAAAGAACACCATGTTCCTTGTGGAATCACTTCTACTTCTTTATCGTATTTTGCAATATCCACTGGCACAATGCCACTATAACCTTGTAATACTGGCTGTATTCCTAACTTTCTCATAATAAGTTGATTCTTTCTTGTAAGTTCTGTCCTCTCTTCAAACCAAGAGTCATGTACTGGCCCACCAAATCCAAATAAATTCGACATATATGCCCATGCATAGTACGCTGGTCCTGCGATAAACTTCTTAATTTCCTCATGACAATAACCAATTCCCAACAAAAATCTTCGGAATACTTCTTCTTGTGCTGTAATATCTAACACCAAATTTACGCCATTTAATGCAAGCCAATCTAATTCCTCTCGCCATTCTTTCTCTCCAAAAAATGCCATAGAATAAGAAAAAGTACAATAATTATACGCATATCTTACTTTTGTTTTTGTTTCCCGCACTACTTTCTTATCTAAAAAAACAACCTGTTCTGGCATTTTCACTTGCTTTCCTACTTGTGAAATATGTACCATACAATACTGTTTTAAATAATAGTTGATACCTGTTGCCAAAGAAACTCCTGTATTCCCTTTTACACAAATTCCAGTTTCTGTATTACTTAATTCATAATAATCATAACTATGTCCTACATATGGATTAGGAGCTAATTCTAACGTAAACCAAGATTTATATTTTTCCCCTAATGTCCTTTCAATAATTCCATACACTTCTTCTATTGTATCTTTTGGTGTAATTTCTACATTATAAATAGAATCTTGAAACGTAGGAATGGTTAGTTCTGGTCGTTGTCTCTTTTTTGTTTCACTCTTTGTTCCCTCAATTATTAATCGTTCTAAACTCGGACCTTCTTGTATAGAATGATACTCTATATAAACACGAACCATTCTTGCCTCTTTTTTATTTACAACATAGGTATCTCCAATAGAAAAATCGCAACTCTCCATAGAAGTCTTTCTTATTAATTCCTCAAAATCTCTGCCATCCATACTTGTATAAATAGTATATTGGACATATCCTTCCTTAGAAGTAAAAACAGCAATCGAGTCTAAATTATAATTATCGCCCAAATCAAAGTCTTGATAGACTGGAAATCCATACAATTTTTTATCTAAATTTATTACTGACATAAAAACACCACCTATATTTGATATAGATTATTATACCAAATATAAGTGGTGTTATCTACTTTATTTATAACATTCCCTGAAACAATCTACGCTGATTATTTGTATTTGTCTCTATCTGTTTTTTGGTCATATAAAGTTTATACTCATCTAATAGCTGACTCTTCTTCATTTCTGAAATTGCCTCTGCCATATCCACATCTTTTTTATTACTCTGTGCCCATTCTAAATTATAACCTGTATTGCTATTATAATTGATTTGATGAGTTAAACCATTGCTATTTGCCCCAAGTCCACTTCTTGCACTACTAACTTTACTAATGGCTTCATCAATCGTACGAAGGTCAAAATCCCCTGAAGTGACATCAAAGTCTGCAATACCCAATGCTTCTAATGTAGCACTTGGAATGGAAATATCTCTTCCACTTCCGCCAGAAGCAATATGCCACTCTGTATTACTTCCATCTAAAAGTTTCCTTGTATTGTATTCTGTATTTTTAGCAATGCCTTGAATCGAATCTTTTAACTGGTCAATCTCATCCTGAATCACAGAAAGACCTTCTTTTCCATAAATCGATGCATTTCCTGCCTGCACACCTAATTCACGAATTCTTTGCAATACATCATTGATATTGCTTAATGCACCATCCGCTACGTTAATTAGACCTTGACCTGCGGATGCATTTTGATTGCTTACTTTATACTCTGTCACTTGACTTTGCAATTTTTCAGAAATCGCAAGCCCTGATGCATCATCTGCCGCAGAGTTAATACGATATCCACTAGAAATCTGCTCATAATACTTACTACCATTAATATTAGAAATTGACATATACTCCACCTCTTTTCTTCTTTATTTCTTTTTTTCTTCTTACTTTTATTATAAAATAAGGATTCTTACACTGTCAAGAAAAAAATCCAGAAAAAATTTATAGGACATAAGTCTATATAAATATTTTAAAATTTTACTTGTATTCTTGCAAAACTTAGTATACAATGTAAAAAATGCTTATGTACACCTATTGTACAAAGCGGAACGGAGGATTTTTATGAGACACTTAATTAGTCCACAGGATTTATCCCTTACGGAATTAAATGATTTACTTGTTCTAGCAGATGATATTGCTAAGAACCCAAAAAAATATTCTGAATGTTGTCATGGCAAGAAATTAGCCACTTTATTTTATGAACCAAGTACTCGTACCCGTCTTAGCTTCGAAGCTGCAATGCTCAATATGGGAGGTAGTGTCCTTGGTTTTTCTTCTGCTGACTCCTCTTCTGCTTCTAAAGGAGAAAGCGTATCCGATACTATTCGTGTTGTATCTTGTTATGCTGACATTTGTGCTATGCGTCATCCAAAGGAAGGTGCTCCTTATGTAGCTTCTATGCACTCTTCTATTCCAGTTGTCAATGCAGGAGATGGCGGTCACAATCATCCAACACAGACATTAACTGACCTCTTAACTATGAAGTCTTTAAAAGGTCGTTTAGATGGTTTAACAATTGGTTGTTGTGGTGACTTAAAGTTTGGTCGTACCGTACATTCCTTAGTGAATACTATGATTCAATTCCCAAATGTAAAATTTGTGTTTATCTCTCCAGAAGAACTTCGTATTCCAACCTATCTTCGAGAAGAAACATTAAATGCAAATAATATTGAATACAAGGAAGTTCGTGTATTAGAAGAAGTTATGCCAGAATTAGATGTCCTTTATATGACTAGAGTACAGAAAGAGCGTTTCTTTAACGAAGAAGATTATATTCGTTTAAAAGATTCCTTTATCTTAGATAATGCTAAAATGAGATTAGCAAAAGAGGATATGTTAGTTCTTCATCCACTTCCAAGAGTAAACGAAATTTCTGTAGAAGTAGACAATGACCCTCGTGCTGCTTACTTTAAGCAAGTACAGTTTGGTGTTTATGCTCGTATGGCACTTATTATGACATTGCTTGGAGTAGAAAAACCACAATAAACGAAAGGAGATACACTCATGTTAAATATCGGTGGATTAAATGAAGGAATTGTTTTAGACCACATTCATGCTGGTGGTGCTATGGAAATTTATAATTACCTGAACTTAGAAAAGTTAGATTGCAGTGTTGCTATTATTAAAAACGCAAAGAGCAATAAAATGGGTAAAAAAGATATTGTAAAAATTGACCAGATTATTGATATTGACTTCAATATGCTTGCCTTTTTAGAGCCAAATATGACTATCAACTATATCAAAGATGGCGTTCGTGTAGAAAAAAAACAATTAGACTTACCAGAACATATTTATGGTATTATTAAATGTAAAAACCCACGCTGTATTACTTCTATCGAACAAGAATTACCACACCGCTTTAAATTAACAAATCGTGAAAAAGCAATTTATAGATGTGAATATTGCGAACAGTCCTTTAAACAACATAGAAAAAAATAAATTTTAAATATGGGGGATGTTGCAACATCCCCCACATAAATATTAA
>CALAEX010000049.1 GCA_937891165.1 uncultured Lachnospiraceae bacterium
TATACAGGAAATGATTTAGGTGCAACTTATGAAAAAGAGAAAACATTTTTTCGTGTTTGGGCACCTACTGCGGATAAAGTGATATTACGTTTATATCAGACGGGAACACCAGAAGTAAATGATTTAATGGAAGAGATTGCGATGAAGCAAGATGTCTTTGGTACATGGGTTGTAACAAAGATGGGAGATTTACAAGGTGTGTATTATACTTATTTTGTAGTAGTGGATGGGAAAGAGAATGAGGCGTGTGACCCTTATGCAAGAACTACAGGCATCAATGGAAAACGTGCGATGGTCATTGATTTAGAAGCTACTAATCCAAAAGGATGGGAGCTAGACGTTGACCCGAATGCAGGAAAAGCTTTGAATGATGCTATTATTTATGAGTTACATCTTCGTGACCTTTCGATAGATAATAGTTCTGGTATTGTAAACAAAGGAAAATATCTTGGATTGACAGAAATGGGAACGAAGAATCCAGCAGGTTATTCTACTGGATTGGATTATATAAAAGAACTTGGTATTACACATTTACATTTATTACCAATCTATGATTATGGAGTTATTGATGAGGGGAACTTAGAGACGCCACAGTTTAATTGGGGATAT
Organism: uncultured Lachnospiraceae bacterium; assembly: GCA_937891165.1. Taxonomy (GTDB): domain Bacteria; phylum Bacillota; class Clostridia; order Lachnospirales; family Lachnospiraceae; genus SIG299. Next base: position 610 of record CALAEX010000049.1, read on the forward strand.
GACCCTATTAACTATAATGTTCCAGAAGGCTCTTATGCAACTGACCCTTATCATGGAGAGGTAAGAGTAAAAGAATTGAAAAAAATGGTACAAGCATTACATAAAAATGGAATTAGTGTAGTTATGGATGTAGTCTATAATCATGTGTATAATGCGGTAGAATTTTGCTTTAATCAGATTGTACCAATGTATTTTACTCGTATTGATAGTAATGGTTTTTTTTCGGTAGGGTCTGGTTGTGGTAATGATACGGCAACAGAACGCTCTATGGTAAGGAAATATATTGTGGATTCTGTTACTTATTGGGTAAAAGAATATCATATAGATGGATTTCGCTTTGATTTGGCAGGTTTGATAGATACACAAACTCTCAATGAAGTCATTGAGTCAGTACACGAGATTCGTCCAAGTGTAGTATTTTATGGAGAAGGTTGGATATTATCGACACATATTACGAAAGGTGGATATCGACTAGCAAATCAGGAAAATGCAATGTATACTCCTAAAATGGCGTATTTTAGTGATACGATGCGTGATTTATTAAAAGGTAATGTATTTAATCCTACAGAAAAAGGGTATGTGTCAGGGGCTTTGGGAAAAGAAAAAATTTTAGAAAATTGCTTTTTTGGAATAGGTTCTAAGTGGTGTGATTTACCAATACAAACAGTGAATTATGCTTCTTGTCATGACAATATGACGTTATTTGACCGTATTGTAAGTTCTGCGAAAGATGCAACAAGAGAAGAACAAATTAGGATGAATAATTTGGCAGTAGCAATTTATATGACTTCGCAAGGAATCCCATTTATTCATGCGGGGGAGGAATTGTTACGAACGAAAGTAAGAGAAGATGGCTCTTTTGATGAAAACAGCTATATTTCTTCTGATAAAGTCAATAGTTTAAAATGGGATACTTTGAATCAAAAGGAATATCAACAAGTATTAGATTATTATAAAGGATTGATTGCGTTTCGTAAAGCACATATGGCATTGCATTTAAAAACGGGGGATGAAGTAAAGCAAGCAATTACTGTAGTAAAAGGATTAGAGCCAAATGTGGTAGCATTTCAAATCAAGGGTGGTATTAATGGAGAAATAGCAAAGCAGTTATTTGTTATTTTTAATGCAAATCGAACAGAAACAAAGGTAACGCTTCCAAAAGGGAATTGGAAGGTTTATATCAATGGTGAAAAAGCTGGGACCACGGTAATAGAAATAGTGAAAGATAATGTAGTTACAGTAGCACCTATTTCTGCATTAGTGCTTTGCGAACAAGAAGATATGGAAGAAGAAGTAAAACAAGAAAGATTGGAAAGTTTAGTAGATATAAAGAAGGAAAAAGAGAAAAATACTTCTTTTTTTTCGGTTGCTCTTGGAGCAGGCGTGGCAATAGCAGTTTTAACTGCTATTTATCATAAGAAAAAATAAAGGAATAAAGTAAAAATTTTCTTTATAAGAAATAGAAAGTGTGATAAGCTATACAGGAAAAAAATGATACATAGAAAGTGAGGAGTTTTTATGGAAAATTATTTATCGCAAGTAAATGCTGGTCCGTTGTATTTAATAGTAGCATTAGTACTTACTTATATTACAGCCATGTGTTTTGTATTTTTAGTAAAAAGTTATCGGGTTGGAATAAAAATTGGAATGGATAAAAAGGTATTAAAAAAGACAATTATGTCTAGTGCTACGTTTACTTTGTTGCCATCGATTAGTATTTTACTTGGAGTAATAGCATTGAGTGGTACACTTGGTGTTCCATTTTCATGGTTAAGACTTTCTGTTATTGGGGCATTACAGTATGAGCTGAATGTAGCAGAAATAGCAGCACAGAGTATTGGTCTTTCTGGTCTTCGTTTGGAGGAATTGAATATTGAAGCATTTGTAACAATTGCTCTTGTTATGTCAATTGGTATTTTAGGAGGGTTATTCTTTTCTGTATTTTTCTTAAAATCTTATTTAAAGAAAATTCAAAAGTCTCCAAAAAAAGAAGAAAGTGGAGAAAAGAAGCAGGGATTTGGTGCCCATGCTACAACAGCAATGTTTATTGGTCTTTGTGGAACTTTTATTGGTGCTTATGTTGGAAAAGCAATTCCAAGAGAGAATTCAGACGTAATGCCACTTTTAGTAGCTTTCATTGCAGCTGGTGCAATGGCTGTTTTTGAGTATTTGATTCAAAAGAAAAATATGACGGTATTAGAAAATTTTAGTTTGGCAGCTAGTATGCTTGTTGGTATGGCGGGAGCTGTTTTGATTGGATTATTATAGAAGGAGGAACTTTGTATGAATGAAAAGGAAAAAAATCAATTTTTAGAAGAATTTAATACAGGATTGCATCGATTAGGAAGATTTTTGTTAGTATCTGGTATTGTAATTCTTTCTATGATTCCATTTCTAATTGGTATGTTATATGGAGTAAGTCCTGATATGGCAGCTTTTTTAAAGGGGTATGCTACAGTAGCAGTTGTTTATATACCGGTATCTTTAGTAGAATTTTTAGTATATGCTCCAATGCTTGGTGTGGGTGGTAGCTATATTTCCTTTATTACAGGGAATGTAACAAATATGAAAATTCCAGTAGCAATGAATGCAAGAGAAATTGCAGGTACAGAAGTAGGAACTCCAGAAAATGAAATAATTTCTACGTTAAGTACAGCAACTAGTGCGATTGTAACAACATTAGTAATTGTAGTTGGTGTTATTTTATTAGTGCCTTTACAACCAGTATTGCAAAATGAAGTGTTGCTTCCAGCGTTTAACAATGTAGTACCTGCTTTATTTGGTGCTCTTGGGTTAAAATATTTTATTAAGAGTCCGCAAATTGCGGTGATACCAGTATTGTTTATGATTTTATTGTGTGTATTTATACCTTCTATGATTGAGCAGACAAGTGTCATGATGATACCTTGTGGTGGCTTAGCGTTAGGAATTGGCTATCTTTTGTTTAAAAAGGGTAAATTATAAGGAGTGGAAAAATAATGGAATTGATACTGACAATAGCAGGTCTTCTTGTAGTGCTGATTGCAGTAGTGTTGCTTCGTGCAATGTTATTAAAACCAACAACGGCAAAAGATGCTAAAATAATATTAGATACAAGTGAACGTGCCACAGAGTATGGTAAAAAACTTTCGAAAATGGTACAGAAAGAAACAATATCGAGTCGTTTTGAAGCAGACCGTACCAAGTTTTATGAATTTCATGAAATTTTGGAAGAATTATTTCCAAAGGTACATCAAACTTGTGAAAAAAAGGTTTTTGACGGTAGTTTATTGTTTAAATGGAATGGTCAAGGAACAAGTAAGCCTATTTTATTGATGAGTCATCAAGATGTAGTAGAAGCTGGTGGTGAATGGAAACATGAACCATTTTCAGGAGATATTGATGAAAATGGTTGTGTTTGGGGTCGTGGAACAGTAGATACAAAAGCTAGTTTACTTTGTATGTTACAAGCAGTAGAGGAATTGATTATATCTGGGTATCAACCAGAAGGTGATGTTTATATTGCGAGTAGTTGTACGGAAGAATGGAGTGGTGATGGTGCACCAAGTACCGTTCGGTATTTGGAACAGAAAGGAGTAAGGCTTGCTTTTGTATTAGACGAAGGTGGTATGATTATTGATAATCCGATTGCTGGTGTAAAAGGTGTCTATGGCATGGTAGGTGTTTTAGAAAAGGGTTATGGTGATTTGAAATTTATTGCTCGTGCAAGAGGGGGACACGCAAGTGCTCCGAAGAAAAATACACCATTAGTTCGATTAGGGAAATTTATGGTCGATGTAGAAAAGAAACATCCATTTCGGAGTAAGTTTAATCCAACTGTAACAGAAATGTTTACAAGAATGGCACCAAATATGAATTTTGGTATGAAAGTGATTTTTGCAAATATGTGGTTATTCTATCCGTTGTTGGCAAAAGTGCTTCCAATGATTAATTCTACTGCTGGGGCAATGCTTCGAACAACGATTGCTTTTACAACAGCGAAAGGGTCGAATGGATTGAATGTTATTCCAAGAGAAGCTTATGTAACTGCAAATATGCGTTTTATTCCTCATCAAAATGATAGAGAAAGTATTGAGATTATAACAAAATTAGCAAAAAAATATGAGTTAGAAACCGAAATTATTTATGCAGATACCCCATGTCCTGTAGTAGATTATAAGGATACACCATTTAAATTAATTGAAGAAGTGGCAGCAGAAGTGTATGGTGGTATTGGGATTTGTCCTTATGTGATGACAGGTGGTACAGATGCGAAGTATTATACAAAAATTTGTGATAATTGTTTAAGGTTTGCTCCGTTGTATATCAATAGTCAACAATATGCAAGTATTCATGCGTTAGATGAAAATATTTCGCAGGGTACATTACCAATGGGAGTAGATTTTTATAAAAAAATGATAGAAAAGAGCTGAAACAAAAGAAAGGATACCAGTATGAAGTATGATTTTACGAGTGTGATAGATAGAGTTGGAAAAGATGCTATTGCAGTGGAAGTAATTCCATTTGAGGATGCTGTGGTTGAGGAGGGATTTGACTGTATTCCAATGTGGGTAGCAGATATGAATTTTCCAACTGTACCAACGATTCAAAAGCGTATGATAGAGCGTGTGAATCATCCTACTTTTGGATATTTTAATCCAAGAGAGGAATATTATGAGAGTATTATTCAGTGGCATAAAAGAAGAAATCAAGTAGAAGGATTGACAAAAGAAGCGATTGGATATGAAAATGGGGTACTTGGTTGTGTGGCAGCAGTAACACAGGCATTTACTGCACCAGGGGAAGCAGTATTATTACATGCTCCAACGTATATTGGATTTACTCATGTATTTGAAGAAAATGGAAGAAAAATAGTATTGAGTGACCTTGTGCAGGATGAGAATGGTATATGGCGTATGGATTATGAAGATATGGACAGAAAGTTAAAAGAATATAAAATTCATTTGGCAGTTTTTTGTTCTCCACATAATCCAACAGGTCGTGTTTGGGAGAAGGAAGAAATCGAAAAAGCAATGGAAGTATATAAAAATAACAACTGTATTGTTATTTCTGATGAAATTTGGTCCGATTTGACATTGAATGGATATCAGCATATTCCAACACAAAGTGTATCGGAAGATGCCAAGATGCGTACAATTGCAATTTATGCACCATCTAAAACGTTTAATTTAGCAGGTTTGATAGGAGCTTATCATATTATTTATCATCCTTATTTGCGTGATAGAGTAAGAAAACAAGAAGCATTAGTACATTATAATAGTATGAATGTGCTTTCGATGTATGCTTTGCTTGGTGCTTATGAGGAAGAAGGATATGTTTGGGTGGATGAATTAAGAGAGGTATTGTCCGAAAATGTGGATTTTGCTTATTCTTATATTTTAGAACATTTGGAAGGAGTAAAGTTAGCAAAACCACAGGGAACTTATATGTTATATTTGGATTGTGAAGAATGGTGTAAAAAGAAAGGCATTACTTTGGATGAATTGATAAAAGCAGGAATTCGTGTAGGTGTGATTTGGCAGGACGGAAGACCTTTCCATCGTCCATATGCAATTCGTATGAATTTAGCTTTGCCAAAGAAACGAGTAGAAGAAGCTTTTCAACGGTTGAAAAAATATGTTTTTGTAGAGTAATATTTTAGTTGCATTCTCTAGGTTGTTATGCTAAAATTTGCGTATATTTTTGTCAAAAGAAAGGATAATAACAGATGGGAGTAGAAATGATTGAGGCAGGTTGGCTTTCGATACTGCCACCATTGATTGCCATTTTATTGGCATTAAAAACAAAAGAAGTGTATTCTTCCCTTTTTGCTGGTGTAATTTCTGGTATGGTGATTTATTGTGTCAAGACAGAGAGAAGCTTACTAGAAGCATTGAAGTATGTGCTAGATATGATGGCATACAAAATAGGGGATAATGGTTACATGATTTTGTTTTTAGCATTGCTTGGGTCGGTTGTTGTAGTAGTAACAATGGCAGGTGGTTCAAGAGCATATGGACGTTGGGCAAGTGGTAAGTTAAAAAGTAAAACGAGTGTAAAATTAGCAACAGCATTACTTGGTGTGTTAATTTTTATTGATGATTATTTTAACTGTTTAACGGTTGGTACAGTAATGCGTCCAATTACAGACAAGCATAAGATTGCAAGAGAAAAGTTAGCATATTTAATTGACTCTACCGCAGCACCAATTTGTATTATTGCACCAATTTCTAGTTGGGCAGTAGCAGTTGCTTCAGAAGTAGGGGGTGAGGGTGGTCTAGGTGCTTTTATGCAGACCATTCCTTATAATTTGTATGCATTGTTGACACTTACAATGGTGATTTTTATTTGTCTGACAGATTTTGATTTTGGACCAATGAAAAAAGCAGTAGAAAGAGCAGAAAATCAAACATTTGATGAGGAGGAGGAAGAAAAAGAGTTAGAAGGAATTCAAATTTCTCCAAAAGGAACAGTGTATGACCTTTTAATTCCAATGGTTGCTTTAATTGTATGTTCTATTTTAGGTATGGCATATGTAGGTGGATTTTTTAGTGGAACAGATTTTGTTACTGCAATTGGGGAAAATCCAACGGCTGGATTAACTTTAGGAGCATTTGCAGCATTGATAGTGGCATTAGTGCTTTATATTCCTAGAAAATTAGTGAAGTTTCGTGATTTTATGACAGGAGTTACAACTGGTGTAAAATTTATGGTATCTGCGATTATGATTTTAGTACTTGCTTGGTCTTTAAGTGGTGTTTGTCGTGAAATGATTGGAACAGGAGAATTTGTCAGTGGATTAGTGAAGAATTCGGATGTTTCATTAAGTCTTTTACCAGCAATTATTTTTGTGGTAGCAGCATTTCTTTCTTTTTCGATGGGAACAGCATGGGGAACGTTTGGTATTTTAATTCCAATTGTATCTATGATTTGTGTTGGCACAGAAGGAGCAGAAATTTTGATTCCTGCACTTGGTGCAACATTGGCAGGTTCGGTGTATGGTGACCATTGTTCACCAATTTCGGATACAACAATTCTTTCTTCTACAGGAGCAAAATGTGAGCATATTCGCCATGTAGAAACACAAATTCCATATGCAACAATGGTGGCTGCTATTTCTTTTGTAGGATATTTAATTGCAGGATTTGTAAGAAATCCTTGGATTACGTTAATTTCTTCTTTAGTAATGTTAGTAGCAGTTCTTTGTGTGATTCGTTGGAAGCAGAATAAAATAAAATAATGCTTTGTCTGATATATGATTGTATGGGGTGTCTTTTGACATCCCATTTATTTTTTATAAAAAGTTTTTAATATGCTTAACCAAATTTGTCGAAATGGTACTATATTAATGAAAGCTTTCAAAAATATTGCATAAGGAGGAGTAATTGAGAGTAACAGAATTTGTAGAAGAAAATATAAAAACAATTTTTTCATACGCATTATCTAGAGTTTCTAATGTAGAAGATGCAAAGGACTTAACAAATGATATTGTAGTAGCTATTCTTCAAAGTGCGGATAAAATTAGGAATTCAGACGCTTTCTATGGGTATCTTTGGGGGATTGCTACAAATACATATCGAAAATTTATGCGAAAAAAAAGTCACTTTATATTTGAGGAACTAAAAGATACAGTAGTAGAGGAATATGATTTTACTTCAGAACTACTATGGAAAGAGGATATTGCAAAGCTTCGTCTAGAAATAGCACTGCTTTCTAAAGAGTATAGAGAGTGTACGGTTGCTTATTATTATGAGGAATTGTCTTGCATAGACATTGCTCATAAGTTAAATATTTCTCTAGAAATGGTAAAGTATTATCTTTTTAAAACAAGAAAAATATTGAAAGAAGGAATTTGTATGGAAAGAGAATTTGGTGAAAAAAGTTTTAAACCTGCTCCATTTGAGTTTGTTACGATATTTTCAGGTGATTTTAATCGAGAATATTTAAATTTGTTTTCAAGAAAATTGCCAGGACAGATATTGATGTCAGCATATTATACACCGATGACAGTAAGAGAACTTGCGATTGAACTTGGTGTTGCTTCTGTTTATTTGGAAGATGAACTTGCAATGTTAGAAAAATATAATTTGATTACAAAAGTATCTAATGGAAAATATCAGACGAATTTGATTATATTTACAGAGGATTTTACAAATGAATTTCATAAAAAGGCAGAGAAGTTGGCAGTTCCTATTGTGAAAGAAATTGTGTTAAATATAAAAAATAAACTGGGACAAGTTAAGAGTTTAAATAGAATTTGTAAAGGTCTGTCAGAAGAACGGTTGCTTTGGGGATTGTTATGGCCAGTAATGCGTCAAGGATATCAGGCATTGGAAAAGGAATATGTTAATCTTCAAGAAAAAGAAAAGTTATATGATAATGAAACAGGTACGAATTATGGGACATCGAGTAATGAGTATCGTGGTGAGTTTGGGTGTTATGCATTTGCAGGTTATTCGGGAATAGATGAAAATTATTGTGTTTCAGGAGCAGATTTTGGTATTCTTCCAGAAAAGAACTGGTATTTTAAAACAGTTGACAGTGTAACATTTAAAAAGAAAATTTATAAAATTGTTTTGGGAGAAGTCGAACCAGAGTTTATAATTTTTACGAAAGAGGAAGAAAAAAAGTTATTTGAAATACTTTCCACAGAAATATTGATAATGAAAGAACTTTATAAGAAATTGTTTATTTGTGCTTGTCAGCTTATGCAAATTCATGCTCCGAAAAGTGTTAGTAAACAAATAGAACGTATTGTGTTTCAAACTTTATTCTTTAGGACAGTTGGTTTGATTGGTGGTTGTGCAGTGAAATCTGGTGAACTTACTTTGCCTAATTTTGATGGACCTGTAGCAATTTATGTTTGTGAAAATACAAAAAACATGGAATAATAGTATACTATTTTTAGAACAAGGGGCAATCGGAAAATAAAATTAATATAAGCAAAGTTCTTGATTTATTTGATATCTGATAAGGACCGTAAAGAAACGGCAGTCCTTGGCGAGGTAGTTTCGAGCCTAGTACTGCTCCGTTTCGTCCCGAGCGAGAGCGTGTCCTAGCAGATATTCAAATAAATCAAAACTTTCATCTATTTTCTGATAGCCCCTTGTTCTTATTTTTTTATTCTTGTTTCCATTTCCCACTGAGATAGAATACAATTCCAATAAACATTGGAGTAAATCCTGCGAGGGCATCGCCAAGCCAGAATCCAATATAACCAAAGTTTAAAACTAAACCAAATAATACGGATAATCCAATACGCATAATGAGACCATCAAAAATAGCAGTAGCAAAATTGACTTTATAGTTACCACTACCATTTACAATAGCATTGGCTGGAGCACGACAGGCACTACCAAAGAACATAAGGACAGCCACAGGTAAATATTCCATAGCAATCGCAAGTACATCAGCATCTGCTTCCTCTGTAAAAATACCAAAAATTTGATTTGGGAAAGTATAAAATAAAACACTAAGTATAATTGCAATGGTCATAGTACAAGCAGTAATTGTTAGTATAATTTTTGGAATACGTTTGTATGTTTTTGCACCAATATTTTGTCCTACCATAGAAGAACCAGCGGTATTTAAAGCATTAGAGATTAAGTTGCTAATACTGCTGATTTTGTTTGCAATGCCTGCAAAGGCAGAAACAGCAACACCATAAGAGTTAATCCAAGAGTTGACAAACAGCTTAGAAATATGAATGGAAGCACTTTTAATTGCCATTGGAATACCAAGCTTTGTTAATTCATTAAGCATTGCTTTGTCGATATGGAAAAAATCAGAAATGTGAATTTCAAATCCAAGAGTATTACGTTTTTTATAAAGGAAAGCAATACAAGAGAGAAAGCTGACACATTGACTAACTACAGTAGCAAGTGCAGCACCGCCAGCACCCATGTTGAATTCAATAACAAAGAGTAAATCTAAAATAACATTTAAAATAGAAGCAATACTAATAAAAATAAAAGGGTGTTTAGAATCTCCTAATCCTCGAAGTACGGCACTCATAGCGTTATAACCATAAATAAATACCATACCAAGAATACAAATGGTAGAGTAAGCAAGGGCTTGTTCATAGGATTCTGTTGGTGTGTTCATTAGAGATAGGAATTGTTTACGGAACAACAGACAAAGAAAGCTTAGAGAAACAGCCACTAAAAATAGGGTAGAAGATAACGTGGAAATAAAGCGACCAACGTGGTGTCGTTTTCCAGCTCCTATGTACTTAGAAATAATGACCTGTCCAGCGTTTGCAAATCCCATACCAAGAAATGTTAGGAAACTAGAAATGTCACCGCCAACAGAAACAGCGGAAAGTCCAACTTCTCCTAAGACATTTCCTACAACAATCATATCTACCATATTGTAGACGACTTGAAGTAGACTAGATAAAAATAAGGGAGTGGCAAAAATAAATAGTTGCTTGGGGATGTTTCCAGTAGTAAAGTCGGAAACAAAAGTTTTTTCTCTCATGTTATTTTCGTCCTTTCTGTAAGAATGATAAGAATATTATAAGAAAAAAATGAAAAAATTTCAATCCAAAATGAAGTAAGTAGAAATGGAGATATGTTATGATAGTGGGGATTGACTTATAGTGGGATTATGTTAATATGATTATATTTAGAAATGGGAAGGAAAAGTGGAAGTGAAAATAGGAATTTTTGGTACAGGTGGTATTGTAGGTGGTGTTGTTCCTACTTTAAAACAATTAGAGCAAGTAGAGTGTTATGCGATAGCTTCTAGAACTTTAGAAAAAGCAAAGCAAGTAGCAAAAAAATATGGATTTTCAAAAGCGTATGGAAGTTATGAAGAGTTAGTTGCTGATAAAGAGGTAGAGCTTGTTTATATTGCAACTCCTCATTCTAGACATTTTGAAGATATGAAACTTTGTTTAGAACATGGAAAACATGTGTTGTGTGAAAAGGCATTTACGTTAAATGCAAAACAAGCAAAGGAAATTCAACAATTGTCAAAAGAAAAAGGATTATTTGTAGCAGAAGCAATTTGGCCTCGATATATGCCATCAAGATATTTAATTCGTGCTGTGGTGGAAAGTGGGCTGATTGGAGAAATAAAAAGGATGACCGCAAATTTATGTGTTCCAATTTCTCATGTACCTCGTTTAATACAACCAGAATTAGCAGGAGGAGCTTTGCTTGATTTAGGAGTATATGGACTTAATTTTGCAATTATGCATTTTGGAACAGAGTTAGAAAGAGTAGAAAGTTCTGTGGAGTTAGCCGAAACAGGAGTAGATGGAACAGAGAAAATAGTATTATTTTATAAGAATGGAAGAAAAGCAGAATTAGAACATAGTATGTTTTATACTACGGATAAAAGAGCTGTTTTTTATGGAGAAAAAGGTTATATTGTAGTAGAAAATATTATTAATCCGCAGTCTATTTTAGTATATGATTTGAACGATAACGTAATAAAGACAGTAAAAATTCCACCACAAATTAGTGGATACGAGTATGAGTTTGCTGAAGTAGTAGAATGTATCAAGCAAGGAAAACTAGAAAGTAATTCTATGCCACTAACAGATAGTATTTATATGATGGAATTGATGGATAGTCTTAGAAATGAGTGGGGCGTTGTATATCCACAAGAAAAATAAAAGGAGGATTTTTTTCAAATGAGCATGAAAGAGAAAATGCACACGGGTGAATTATATTTGTCAGGTGATGAAGAAATTATGAGAGAGCAGTTGCTTTGTTTAAACCGATTATATGATTTTAATGCGACTCGTCCGTTGGAATTGGATAAAAGAGAGCAAATGTTAAAAGAGATGTTTGCAGAAATAGGAGAAGGCTGTTATATTGAACCACCATTTCGTTCTAATTTTGGTGGTCGTCATGTACATTTTGGACATCATGTATATGCTAATTTTAATTTGACATTAGTAGATGATACTCATATTTACGTTGGAGATTATACGATGTTTGGACCAAATGTCATTATTGCAACAGCAGGTCATCCAATTTTACCAGAACTTAGAGAAAGAGATTATCCGTATCAATATAATGCACCTGTACATATTGGAAGAAATTGTTGGCTTGGTGCTGGAGTGATTGTTCTGCCAGGGATTACTATAGGAGATAATGTTGTGGTAGGTGCAGGAAGTGTTGTAACAAAAAATTTGCCTGATAATGTAATTGCAGTAGGAAATCCATGTAAAATACTTAGAGAAATCAATGAGCATGATAGAGAGTTTTATTTTAAAGGAAGAAAAATTGAGGATTTAGACGAACTGTTAAGAGCATAAATAAAAAAATTTATGGTAATTATAAATGGGTTAAATTTTATAAAAGCTCGTTTTGATAGTATCTGTTAGAACACGCTCTCGCTCGGGAAGAAACGGTTCGCACAGATACTATCAGGAGTTTTATTTATTTTTTCTATTTGAGATTTCTTTACAGATACGCTCATATTCTGCTTCATCTAAAGTATATTTTTTCTGATAAAGGAAATAGGAGAGTAACATAAGGATACAAGGAATTACGGTCATGCAAATTAAAAGTCCTAGTGTTTGTCCTTGTTCTACGCCATTGATAACAGTTTGGATAGCGTTTAATTTTTCCATTTCTGTAATTGCACCGCTAGCGGAAGCACTTTCTAAGTCAGAGATTTGGTTCGTATAGTTTGTAACACCAAATATCATATAACTGACAGAGGTAATCATAACAATTATGGCGGAACTCATTTTAGTAACGAATGGACGAACGGAGGCGATAATTGCTTCGTCACGAGTTCCTTGTTTGTATTCGTTATATTCTACTGTATTAATAATGGAAATCATCATAATTAAATAGTAAGAGTATTGTCCAAAATTGGAGAGCATATAGCCAATAACTAAAAGCCAAAAGCCGAAGTTACCTGCTACTGGACGAGAAGCTATCATAAAAACGTACCCAATTGTAGAAATAATAGCCATAATTGTCATGAGTTGTTTTCTATGTATTTTACTAGAAATTGTTGGGTAGAAAATCATTAAAACGGCAGTAGCAGACATACCAATTGTAGTAAAAATAGAGTAAAGTCCACCATCATAGCCATAAGTAAAGTAAATATAAGTCGAGCCAAGCCCTCCTATGACAATTCCATTTCCCACTTGTTGAATAAGGAAAATAAGGGAAATCCATAGTAATTGGTCGTTATCGGTTAATGTTTTTATGATTTTCTTAAAACCAATCGAAGTTTTTTGTTCTGTTGGAGATTCTCGACGTTCTTTTGCACCCAAAATAGTAAAGCATAGAAAGAGAGGTGCAATAATACTAATTACAATTGCAATGATACGATATGCTACATTAGCACTACCTCCAATTGTATTTTGTCCTGTAGTAAACATTGGAATTAAAATGGAAGCAAGTGTGCTACCAATGCCAGCAAATAATGTTGCACGAGAAGTGAACTGGTCTCTAGCTGAGGCGTCAGAACTAAGTGCGGGAATCATACCCCAGTAGGAAATGTCATGCATGGTATAGGAAATACTAAAACAAAAGTAAAAAATTCCAAATAGAATAATGAAATTCCAACCAGTTAAGTTAGTAGAAAATACCATAGTAACAACAATAGAAGTGAATAGAATTCCAATAACTAACCAAGGTTTAAATTTTCCCCATTTGCTGTGGGTGCTTTCGATAATATTCCCCATAATTGGGTCATTGATGGCATCAAAGATACGAGCAATGACCATAATAGCAGTAATGGCTGCTAGTTGTGCAGAAGTCAATCCTTTTGTAAATAGAATGTAAGTAAGTAAAAAGTTTGTAACAAGGCAGCAGAGCATATCTCTGCCAACGGTTTCTAGAGGAAACATAAGTAAGTTTTTCTTTCTAAGCTTGAAATCGTCTATAAATTTTTCTCCTTTTTGTATGATAGATTTATTGTATCGTATAGTAAGAAAAAAAGCTACTTTTTTAATAGGAAAGGTAATGAAAAATGAATATTGTTTCAATTGTATAATTAAAAATTTGATAATAGATTGATTTTTATTATAAAATGGAGTAAAATAAATACATATGTCCTAGATGTATTACAAGATTTTTGGAGTATATTTAGATAATATAAATTTTAATAATTATAAAGGAGAATACTAGAAATGAATAGTGAAATTCAAGAGTTTAGAGATGGTATTTTTGCTTTGCATACTCGAAGATTTGGAACAGTTGCAGAGCTTATGATTGGAGCTTTATATAATTTTAATCGCTCTCATAATCAATTTCATGACCGTTATGATGAAGTTGGCAATAAAAGAATTGAAATTAAATTTTCGACGGTTATGAAAGAAAATGAAGATAAAATCAGTTGTTATAATGTGATTGATGAATGTAAAAAAGCAACGATGGAAAATAGATCTTTAAGTGTTGAGGAGATAAAGAAATATAAATTTGATTGTAATATTCAACAAATAAAGAGGAAGGAATTTGATGTACTTTATTATGGACTCTTTTTTTATGATATGATTGTTATTTTTAAAATGGATTCAGATGAAGTTTGTACCTGTCCGGGCTATTCTGATAGACAGCATAAAGGAAATAAGGGGGAAGGACAATTTCATCTGAATCAAAAAAGTTTAGCGTATCATCTCAAATATCATTTTGTTCAAAAACTTACATACGAAGAGTTGTATGAATTATTTGAAGATATGAGTAAAAACCATAGTTTATATTAAAACTATTATTTAAGGGAGAAATAAATTTTTGTTTGATAAGGAATTTTTAATAGTTTTCTTAAATTGTGGATTAAGATTGTAAAGTTCCATAATTTCTTCATCTAATTCTTGATATAGACTGTTAATATTTTCTTCGGAATTTATTATACAGTCTACTTTTTTTATAATTTCCATTTGTTTAGATAAATCAATCATTGGTATTGGAAGTTGTTCTAAATGTGACCTTAGTAATTTAACAGAGTTAAATTTTTTTGAAATATAATAAGTTGCTACGCTTGAGTTTAGTATTGCTAAAATATATTTCATATTAAGACCTTCAATTTGAGGAATAAGTATATTACAACTATTTAATGAAAGTGTTTGGGAATTATCATATGCAAATACAGGAACTTCGCTAATAAAACGATATAAAAGTTTTTCAGGAGAACGATACATTTCAGTAGGAGCTACTTGTTGAAAATGTTCTGGTATAAATTGAATAAAATTATTAGATGGATTTATTTTATATCGTTGTATATCACTTCCTTTTAGTATTACTTCATACCCAACATATTTTTCTGTTGTAATGTATTCTTTATTATTACCAGTTACAATTCCAAGAGCAAATTTTGCATTATCGTGTAAATATACAGCATTCTCAATCGTTGCAATTGCATTAAGGCATTCATGTTCATCATCAGACATATTAAATGATAATATAAAATTTCCAAATGTTCGTTGTTGTTTTATTATAAATGTATCTTTTTCTGTATTAACTTTGCATCCAATGGTATTGTGTAGATAATTAAGTGTTATGCCTAAAATAATAGCGGGACATTGAACACCAGAGAATACATTTCCTAAAAAAGATATAAAATTAAAAGAACAGTTTTCAATTATCAATTTTCTGACTTCTATATGAGAAGCAACGCTTAAAATAGATTCTGGTAAAATAAATGCCATAATACCATTAGTTTTTAACATAGAAATTGCTTTTTCAATAAAGAGGTCAAAAGATTCGGTTCCTTTTGGCTTAGCTGTACTATAGTAGGAAAGTAGATAATCTATTTCTTCTTTTTGGAATTCAAATCCCCATGGCGGATTACCTAAAATAATGTCAAATTTATTTGGAAAAGTATTTTTTAATGTATTGTCACAAATTAAATGAGAGTATATATCATTTTTAGTAAGTTTATGACATAATAGAAATATGGTGATACGAGCCAGTTGTATACTAATTTCATCTATGTCTTGTGCATATATGTTAGATATAGATATTCCTTTGTTTATAAGTCCAATTAAAAAATTTCCTGTTCCACAACAAGGGTCAAAAAAAGTTTTTGTAGATATATCTGTATGTTCAAATATATTTTCTAGTAAAGTGGTGACAGTCTTCATAGGTGTGTAATATGCTCCAGAAGATTTTCTTTGACTTAAATCTCTTAAAGAAATATAGATGAATCCTAATGTATCTTCTGTAGGGATAAAAATTAAATTATAGTTTAAAAATTCATGCAAGTTTTCGAGTGAATTTTTTTCGATAATGGTAGTTCCTAGTAAATCTATAATAAGTGAATAAAAGGTTTCATTAATAGTAGAAGAATTAACAAGGTTAAGAAGAATATTAGAATCAAATTTTTTTAGTTCATAGCTTTGATAGTATAGTTGAATAGCAAAATTAGCTAATATTATTCTTAAATCTTGTTCTGTAATATTTTTATTTAATGATAAGATGTTTTCAATAATATTTTGATTATGTATATTGTTAATATAGTCTTTATATAGGATTTTACCAGTAACATTTTTTTTATTTCTTCTACTTTTGAGACGGGGATCATTACCTAATTTCATTTGTTGTGAGAGGTTGATGATATATTGTTTATTAAAGAGTGTTCCATTATCTTCTGAAATAAGTTTACCAAGTCTAATCCAGTTTTTTGCTGTTGCAGTAGATATAGATAGAATATTGCATACTTCTTGTAAAGAAAGTTGTTTTTTGTTATCTTCGATAATTACTAATTCGTTTTTTGTGCTTGTTTTTTTTATTCTAGCGTCTGTAGGTTTTTGAGCATCTTCTGGGATTAACCATACACCGCTAATCATAGTAGCACCATTGATACGTCCTTGTTCACATAATATTTGTATTCTACGTTTTGATAAATTGAATTTAATTGCAGCATCTGATACTGATATATACATGATATCCTCCAATAATATTAATGATTATATTATAGACTTTTAAACGAATAATGTCAATGACATTAAGAGTATTTGGGCTAAAAGATAATTTTTAAATAATAAAAAACTACCATTAGAAATAATAAAAATTTTAATGGTAGTTTTTTGTTAGTCTTAAAATAAATTTTTTGTTTTTATTCCCACTCAATGGTAGCAGGTCCTTTTGGACTTAAGTCGTATAATACACGACATACGTTAGGAACTTCTGCTAAAATACGGTCTGTGATTTTCTTTAATACAGCGTAGTCGATTTCTGGAACAGTAGCAGTCATCGCATCTACAGTATTGACAGCACGGATAATTACTGGCCAGTCAAAAACACGTTTACCATTACGCACACCAGTAGAACGAAAATCTGGTACTACAGTAAAGAATTGCCATACTTTGTCAGTAAGACCAGCATTATCAAATTCTTCTCTTAAGATAGCGTCAGATTCACGAAGAGAGTGAAGACGGTCTCTTGTAATAGCACCAGTACAACGAACACCAAGTCCTGGTCCTGGGAATGGCTGACGGTCAACCATAGAAACTGGAAGTCCAAGTGCTTTACCTACGACACGAACTTCGTCTTTGTATAATAATTTTACTGGTTCTACTAAACCTTCAAATTGCATATCTTCAGGAAGTCCACCTACATTATGATGAGCTTTTACACCATCACTTTCTAAAATATCAGGGTAGATAGTGCCTTGTGCAAGGAAAGAAATACCTTCTAATTTGCGAGCTTCTTCTTCAAATACACGAACAAATTCACCACCGATAATCTTTCTCTTTGTTTCTGGTTCTTCTACATCTACTAGTTTGTCTAAAAAACGGTCTGTAGCATCAATGTAAATGAGATTAGCATCTAACTGGTTACGGAATACTTCAACTACTTGTTCGCTTTCTCCTTTACGCATTAAACCATGATTTACATGTACACAAACTAATTGCTTGCCAATTGCTTTGATTAAGAGAGCAGCAACAACAGAACTGTCTACACCACCGGATAATGCAAGTAATACTTTTTTGTCACCTACTTGTGCACGAACAGCTGCAATTTGCTCTTCAATAAAAGCAGCAGCCAATTCAGGAGTGGTAATTCTTTCCATAGTATCTGGTCTTTTATTAGAATCCATAATAATGAACCTATCCTTTCTTTATGAAATTTATGTGTTAGCTTCTTGTCGTTATTATAATAAAAGTAAGAAAAGAAATCAATATTAGAATTAAGAAAAAGTTTAGTTGCTTTAGAGTTTTTAGTATAGTACAATAAAAAAAGAGGGAAAGGAAATAGGTTCGGAGGTGTGAAGGTATGAATGAATTAACAAAACGTGAAGTAGAGTCGATTGTTTTATCAAGCAGACCGATAGTTTGTTCTAAATGTAAAGGGAAGTTATTCTATATAGGAAGTGGAAGGTATAAGTGCGAACGTTGTGAAAATGAAGTTATGGATGATTTTGGAAAGGTAAAAGCATTTCTAGAAGAAAATGGTCCATCAGCTGCTGTTGTCATTGCAGAAAGTACAGGTGTAAGAATTGATGTGATAGAATTCTTTTTAAAAAAGGGAAGATTGGAAATTATAGAAAATTCCAATTTTTATCTTAAGTGTGAAAAATGTGGATGTTCAATTCGATATGGAAGATATTGTCCGCAGTGTGCAAAAGCATTATTAGGAGGGGTTAGGGCAGCCTTTCATGAAGATGTTGGAGAGTGTCCAAAAAATCCAGCTTCTAATACAGATGCTAGAATGCGTTACTTTTAAAAGAAATAAGATAATACATAGGGCTGTGTTTCTAAAAAGAAACGCAGTCTTTTTTTGCATAAATTTTATTAATATACAGGGAATAGTTTTTTCTTGTTTTACAAAAAATGAGTATCAGATAGGGAATAGGAAAAATAGAGAGGAAATTTTTATTATGCAAAGGGAACGATTAGGGAGCAGACTAGGATTTATTTTACTGAGTGCTGGATGTGCGATTGGTATTGGAAATGTGTGGAAGTTTCCATATATGGTGGGGCAGTATGGTGGTGGTGCTTTTGTTTTTATCTATTTATTTTTTCTTATAGTACTTGGTGTTCCTGTGCTGACAATGGAGTTTGCCGTTGGAAGAGCAGCTCAAAAAAGTCCAGTAAAGTTATATCAAGAGTTAGAGCCAAAGGGGAGTAAATGGCATTGGCATGGAATCGTAGCATTCTTTGGTAATTATATTTTATTAATGTTTTATACAAGTGTAGCAGGATGGTTGTTACACTATTTTGTAGATACTGTTAGTGGAAATTTTGTTGGCAAGGATGCAGCAGGAATTCGTTTAGCTTACGAATCAATGCTTGGAGAACCTGTTATATTGCTTTTTTTTGTAGGACTAGTGATTTTGTTGGCAATGATAGTTTGTTTCATTGGATTGCAAAATGGTTTAGAACGTATCACGAAATGGATGATGCTTGCTTTGCTTGTGATTATGGTAGTATTAGCAGGAAATAGTATATTTATGGAGGGGAGTACAGAAGGACTAAAGTTTTATTTATTACCAGATTTTACAAGAATGAGAGAGATAGGAATCGGTAATATTATTGTTGGAGCAATGAATCAAGCATTTTTCACATTAAGTCTAGGTATGGGAAGTATGGCAATATTCGGAAGCTATATAGGAAAAGAACGTACTCTTTTTGGGGAAGCTGTTCATGTAGCAATACTAGATACGTTTGTAGCATTTGCGTCAGGACTTATTATATTTCCTGCATGTATGGCTTATGGAGTACAAGTAGACAGTGGAAAAAGTTTGATATTCATCACATTACCAAATATATTCAATCATCTTCCCTTTGGAAGAGTTTGGGGCAGTTTGTTTTTTATATTTCTGTCGTTTGCAGCATTGTCTACAGTATTGGCAGTATTTGAAAACCTAGTCTCTTGTACGGTTGAATTGTTTGGCTGGGGAAGAAGAAAGGCGAGTCTTATCAATGGAATTGTTCTATTTTGTTTTTCCATTCCATGTGTACTAGGATTTAATGTATGGAAATCTGTACAACCAATGGGTGTAGGAAGTAACATTATGGATTTTGAGGATTTTATTGTAAGTAGTCTGATTCTTCCCTTAGGCTCCTTAACTTTTGTATTGTTTTGTACAACAAGGTATGGCTGGGGTTGGGAAAACTTTATCAAAGAGGCAAACGAAGGAAAAGGATGGAAAATAGCACAATGGATGAGGGGCTATATGAGTTTTGTATTACCAATTGTTTTACTTGTTATCTTTTTTATGGGAATATAATTTGTGAGAGAGGTTTGCAATTTATAAGAAATAGTGTATAATAAATGAGCAAAAAGATTATAGAATGAGTATTAATTAGGTAATAAAACGATATGGAAAAAACAGATAATAAAATAAAAAAAGCATTACTTACTACTACAGTAAGTGGATTTGTACCACAGTTTGAAATGAATAATGTAAAGATATTACAACAAATGGGGTATGAGGTTCATTATGCTTCTAATTTTAATAATATAAGTTATGGGTTTGATAACCATCGTTTAGATGGTACTGGAATTGTTCGGCATCAAATTGATTATACACGTTCTCCGTTTCAAATAAAGGAGAATATAATAGCATATAAACAATTAAAAAAAGTATTAGAAGAAGAATCATTTTCACTGTTGCATTGTCATACTCCTGTTGCAGCAGTATTAGCACGTTTGGCAGTAAAATTAAATCATAAAACCGAAACAAAAGTAGTTTATACGGCACATGGCTTTCATTTTTATAAAGGTGCATCTTTAAAATATTGGTTGTTTTTTTATACGGTAGAGCGATTTTTAGCAAGCTTTACGGATGTATTAATTACAATTAATAAAGAAGATTATAAAAGAGCAAAACATTTTTGTAAATGGAAAAAGACAAAGGTCAAATATATTCCAGGAGTTGGAATTGATACTAGTTATTGGAATGGAAAACTAGAAGAAAAAAAAGAAATGCGTTTGAAAACGAGAGAATCTTTTGGATTAACAGAACAAGAAGTGGCTTTTGTGAGTGTGGGTGAGTTAATTCCAAGAAAAAATCATAGTGAAGTAATTAAAGTATTAGCATCCATTGTGCAAGAAAGAGAAAATTTGCAATTACGTCCATTTCATTATTACATTTGTGGTCAAGGGGATTTAAGAGAAGAATTAGAGCAGTTAATTAAGAAAGAAAAAATGGAAAATTATATTACTTTACTAGGATATCAAGAAGATGCTAGAATTGTTTTATTTGGCATGGATGCCTTTCTATTTCCATCTCTTCAAGAAGGATTACCAGTAGCAATGCTAGAGGCAGCAACGGTAGGTCTTCCGATTATTGCACGAAATGTCCGTGGAAATAGAGATGTCGTGAATTTCATTAATGCTAATTCACAAACAAAGATAAAAAGAAATCATTTATTTTCCTCTAGTAAAGAGTTAAAACATTACTTAATTAGCATATTAAAAGAGGATAAGCCGATTGATTTTGAAAAAAACAATATGGTAAATTTCGATGCGAAAATAATACAGAAAAAAATGAAGAAAATTTATAGTGATTTACTTGATTCATAGGAGAACTGAGATGGAATCTAATAAGAGAGAAAATAGCAGGAATAGAGTACAGGTGTTGCTTTCTACTTATAATGGAGAACAATATGTGAAAGAGCAAATAGATAGTATTCTTCAACAAAGTGTTCAGGTAGAACTACTCATTAGAGATGATGGTTCGACGGATAACACGATTTCCATTTTACAAGAATATGAAAAGAATTATTCCAATATAAAAGTACATTATGGAGCAAATGTAGGTGTGATAGATAGCTTTTTTTCTTTAGTTTCTTTGGCAAATAAGGAAGATTTTTCTTATTTTGCACTTGCAGACCAAGATGATGTTTGGCTTCCTAATAAATTAAAAAGAGCCATTTGGTTGTTAGAGAAAAAAGGGGGTTTGGTATACTGTTCTGATAAAAAATTAGTAGATGAAAATTTGAACCCTCTTCCAACAGGGATTCTTTATAATAAAGTAAAAACAGAGTTTGGAAATGCATTAGTAGAAAATATGTGTACGGGGTGTACTTGTGTTATCAATAAAGAACTATTGAGTCTATTGCAAGTAGGAAAGCCAGAGTTTACAGTGATGCATGATTTTTGGATTTATCTTGTAGGGACTTGTTTTGGAAAGGTAGTATATGATAAAAAATCGTATATTTTATATCGTCAACATGGAAATAATGAATTAGGAGCTGCTAGTTCTTTAATGGAGAGCTATAAGAGAAGAATTAAAAATTTTAGGAAGTATCGAGGGCAATTAACGAAGCAAGCCGCTTCTTTTTTGCGTATTTATGGAGAAATTTTACCAGAGGATAAGAAAGAGTTACTGATAGATTTCTTAGAAAGTAAATATAATAAGGATAAAAGAAAAAAGATATTGAGAGAAAGAAAACTATTTCGTCAAAGAAAACAAGATATGTTTATTATGAGGCAGCTTTTAAGACTTAAGCTTTTATAAAATAATAGGATAAAAAGATGAGAAAACAAACTATTAATAATATATCTTTTTATTTAAAGAAAGGAATCCTTTCTTTAAAAGAAAAAGGTTGGAAAAAAACTTGTATAAAAATAGTAGAATTATTTCAAAGAAAATTAATGGTACAACGCCTAAAACGCAATCTTATGTTAGGTGAAGTAGAAAGAAAAAAGCAGGAGGAAACAACATTTTCTTCTCCTGTCAAATTTAGTATTTTAGTGCCGTTATATAATACCCCACTGAAATTTTTAAAAGAGATGATACAATCGGTAGTAGAACAAACCTATCCGATATGGGAACTTTGTTTAGCAGATGGAAGTGATTCTAAAGATGCACGAGCTATTACAGAGTATTGTTTAAAAATGCAAAAAAAGGATAGTCGAATAAAATACAAAAAGTTAGAAAAAAATGGAGGAATCTCGGAAAATACGAATGCTTGTATCGAAATGGCAACAGGAGAATATATTGCGTTATTTGACCATGACGATATATTACATCCATCTGCTTTGTATGAAATGATGACAGCAATTGAGAAAGAACACGCAGATTTTCTTTTTTCTGATGAAGTGGTATTTCAA
The DNA here is from genome assembly GCA_937891165.1 of uncultured Lachnospiraceae bacterium. Classification (GTDB taxonomy): domain Bacteria; phylum Bacillota; class Clostridia; order Lachnospirales; family Lachnospiraceae; genus SIG299. The sequence goes on from CALAEX010000049.1 coordinate 23,568, forward strand.
GGGACTCTTAAAAATATAGTAACCATTCATTTTAAGTCGGATTATGCGATAGATACTTTGAGGTCAAATAATTATATTTGTCATTTTACAGTATTTCATAAAGAATTATTAAATAAGGCAGGAATTTTTAGAAAAGAGTATGATGGCAGTCAAGACCATGATTTAATTTTAAGATTGACAAAAGAAGCAAAACATATTTACCATATTCCAAAAATTTTATATTTTTGGCGTTCTCATTCAGCATCAGTGGCAGCAGATATCAATGCAAAACCTTATGCAAGTTTAGCAGGTAGAAAGGCGGTACAAGCAAGTATAGAGGAGTATGGACAACGAGCAGTAGTAGAGAGTGAAAGTTTTTGTCCAACGATATATCGTGTTCGTTATGAAATCAAGGGAACTCCTTTGATTTCAATTATTATTCCATGTAAAAAGTATGGAAAGGAAGTACAACGCTGTATAAAAAGCATACAAAAGCTTACTACATATAGTAATTATGAAATACTATTATTAGAAAGCAAGGAACAAACAAAAGAAACGATACAACATAAAAACATCCGTATTTTGAATTGGGACAAGAAATTTAATTATGCAGAGGCAATGAATGATGTAGTGAGTAAAGCAAAGGGAGATTATTATGTTTTTTTGCATGATGATGTACAGATAATTACTCCACAATGGTTAGAAGAATTGTTAATGTATGCACAGCGTTTGGATGTAGGTGTGGTTGGTGCAAAGGAATATTATAAAAATAACACAGTACGACAAGCGGGTGTTCTTTTACAAGCAGATGAAGATACGTTTTTGCAGTATCCACATCAAGGACAGTTAAGAGAAAATAATGGATATATGGGTCGTTTGAGTTATGTACAGAATGTTAGTGCTGTTTCTAATTCTTGTATGATGATACGAAAAGACGTTTATAAAAAAGTACAGGGATTCCAACGAGAATTTTTTTATTTGAGTGCTGCGGATTTGTGTCTTCGTCTTAGAACATTAGGTTATTGGATTGTCTTTACACCTTATGCACAGTTGTATCATTTTAAGTTGACGAAAGAGAAAAAGCAACAAAAAGAAATACAAAGAAACTATCAGTATGAAAAAGAACGATTTATGAAAACTTGGAAAGAGGAATTAAAGAAAGGAGATGCTTACTTTGGCTGGAATTTTAAAAAGCTAAAGGAGTAACGTAATAAGAGAAAAAATGAAGAAAATAATAATGGTACTGATGTTTTTATTTGGAGTACTGATGAATGGAATATTGTTCTTTGCTCCTGTAGAAAACAATCAGAAATCTATGATACTGTCAATAGATATTTTAGCACAATTAGAACAAACGTATCAAGTTTTTTATTCCACGAATGGGGAATTTACAGAAAGTCAGTCGATATTAAAACAATATACTGATTCAGGGGAAATAGTTACATTAGAGTTTGAACTTCCAAAAGAAACGAAAATAATTCGTTTTGATTTAGGAGAAGTACAAGATAATCATGTGATATCTAAATTTGCTCTTTTGTATGATAATGGTACAGTATTTGATTCTTTAGAAGAATTAGATTCTTTGATTGTAATGAAGACAATGATAGCATCGGATAACTGGGGAAAAGAAGAAGTAGCTATTACTACAAATGGGACAGACTCTTTCTTTATTTTAGATTTTTCTAGTATGGAATTAGAAGATAAATTCCAAGAGATGGAAGAAAGCAATAGAATTGCAACAAATGCAAAAAAAATGATATTGTTTGACATTCTTTATATTATTGTAGTTATTGTATTCTGGAAGTATTATCATCAAGTAAAAGAATACTTCTTTGGTTTATGGAATAATAAAACAGTTATTTTGAATTTATCTAAAAATGATTTTAAGATAAAATATGCAGGTTCTTATTTGGGAATTATTTGGGCATTTATACAGCCATTAGTAACCATAGGTGTCTATTGGTTTGTGTTTCAAGTTGGTTTTCGAAGTGGAAATGTAGTAGAAGGTTATCCATTTATTTTATGGTTAATTTCAGGCTTAATTCCATGGTTCTTTTTTGTAGAAGCATTATCTAGTGGAACAAATTGTTTATTGGATTATAATTATCTTGTAAAGAAGGTAGTTTTTCCAATTAGTATTTTACCAATTATCCGTATATTGGCTACTTATTACGTGCATTTGTTTTTTATGTTTTTTATGTTTATTATTTTCTTTTTGTATGGATTTGCACCGGATTTGTATTGGTTACAGGTTATTTATTGTGAAGTATGTTTGTTGGTGATGCTTTTAGGACTTGTATATGCAACAAGTGCTATGGTAATTTTCTTTAAAGACTTAGCTCAGATTATTGTGATTATTGTACAAGTTGGATTATGGTTGACTCCTATTTTATGGGATTATGGGGCAGTAATTACACATCCTACGTTAGCATTTGTATTAAAGTTAAATCCAATCTTTTATATTATTCAACAGTATCGAAATGCGTTAGTATATCAAACTTGGTTTTGGGAAGATTTTTATTGGACCATTTATTTTTGGGTGGTAAATATACTAATTTTTGGAGTTGGTGTTTTATTATTTAAAAAGTTAAAGGTGCATTTTGCAGATGTTATATAAGAGGCTGTTGCAAAGTAAATAAAAGTCTTGTTTTCCTTGATATCTTCTAGGACACGCTTGCGCTCGTGGC
>CALAEX010000050.1 GCA_937891165.1 uncultured Lachnospiraceae bacterium
TTATACTTCTTGTAATCATTCTGTTTTTTTCTCGACTTCTATTGTTTTATCTTCGCTAGTAGCACTTACTAGTTCCATAACTGTTTCTACATCTTCCATGCTTTCCTCTGTAGTTTCAGACTGTTCTTTGTATTTTACATCTAGAATTTCTTCCATTCTTGCTTGTTTAACAGTAACGCGTTTTTCCATACCACATTCGGTAATTCTTTTTCCAATTTCCTCCCAAGATAAATCAGAAATATAAGTATAATCGGTTCGGTATGTTTCATCAGGAGTACCAAAGAGTTGTTCCATTTTTTCATAATTTGGATTATGAAATACGAGTTTTTTTGGTGGAATCCAATTAGGAGCAACTCTGCCTTCTTCGATAGGCTCTCCCTCTTTTATGTAAAAATAACTATTAGCATATTCTTCGGCATCTTCAAAATGCTCTGCCACTAATAAAATCGTCATTCCTTCGTTATTTTTCTCTTTTAGATAGGTTAATAATTTTTCGGATGCTTCCTCTAATAAAAAATTAAATGGCTCATCTAAAATTAAAAGTTCAGGCGAGGTTAATAACGCTGCAATAATGGAGACAAGTTTATTTCCTTCGTATGTCATTTCTGTTAAATATTCATTCACATCAATATCAAAATATTCGATGAGAGCGTTTATTTTTTCCTTATCTTTTATATGATATTGTTTGGCAATTTTGGATAAATATTTCTTTACTTTCACACCATAGAGCATTAAAATCTCATCAGGAACATAGCGAATTTGTTTTCGATCTTTCAATGACAGTTTTTTTCTATTACATCCTTGATAAGTTACAGTGCCAGCATACTGCTTTGAAATGCCAAGTATTGTATGGATAAGTTCTGTTTTTCCAGAATTATCAGGTCCAAATAGAACAAAAAAGTCGCCTTTGTCTATATGAAAATTTACATTTTCTATAAAACCATCAGGAACTGGACAAGATAATCCGACTACTTCTAACATTGGTCTATCACTTCCTTCTTTCCTTATTATTGATATGCAGTTGATTGTAGCATAAAAGTAGTTTGGGTGCAAGATTTTCTTATATAAATAAAGAAAGCATGGAAATAAGATGGTAAAAAATTTTAAATTGACTTGTTTTTTTGTGTGTATTGTTATATAATGACAGATAATCATATAAAATATTTAAATGAAAAATCAGCATTTATTTTTTATTTAAATATTAAGTATATTGTCTTTTATGACGATATATATTATGTAAACTAAAAAAGGTAGTAAGAGGGATTAAGAATATGTCAAAAGAAAAAGCATCTTCACGGATTAACAGTAGAATAGGAGGAGGCTCTAGTGCACCAAAGCCCGGTTTTAGACCAGGGGGATTTTCTGTTGTAAAACTCTTTCCATTGGTAGTGGCAGTAACTGTTGGTGTAGGAGCAATTTTTGTGTTCTCTGGAAAAGAACCTGAGGCAAAGAATACTGTTGTTACTCCAGAAAATATCGAGGAAGTCATTGCGGAAATGAAAGAGGAAGAACGTACGCCAATGGGTTCTTATGAAGTGTTTATGACAACGGATTGGACTTTTTCAGATGGCAGTTCTGCTTCTAAAGATGCGTATGTATTAAATCCAACTGCAAATAAGAATACAGTGTATTTTACAATTACTCTATCTTCAGGAGAACAAGTGTATAAGTCGCCTTATATTCCAGTAGGCAGTTCGTTAAATAATATTACGCTTGATACTCCATTAGAAAAAGGCTTCTACAAGTCAGTATTAACTTATCATTTGGTTGATGAGAGTAATGAAGAAGTAAGTAAAGTATCCGTATCAGTAAATCTTACTATCAAGAACTAAATTTATTCAATATTCAAGGAGGAAAACGGGATGAGAAAAAGTTGGAAAAAATTTTTGGCATTAGCATGTGCCGCAACTATGTTGATTCCATATGCGTCACCTATGACTGCATTAGCGGATCTCGGCGATAGTTATTTAGGAGAAGGTGCGATTGAAATGGATAATTCGCAGCTTAATATTACAAATGTAGTACTTTCTACAATTACAGAGGCTACTTATGATTTTAGAGTTGACCCAGACCAGATTTTGAAAGAATTTGATAGTGATCTTTATGCTAATGCTACTATGTATTTTCAGAATACCAAGCCTAATGCAGCTGGTACAACATTACAATTACCTACAGGCTCTACAAGTTATAGTTTTTATATTAGAAGTATGGTAGAATATGAAGCAGCATCAAGTCCAGTGGACTCGGTTACTGACTTTGTGGCTTTAGCAGTTGCTGGTAATACAATTGAGAGTTTTGAAACAGCATTAAATAATGGTGCATATTATGTATGGCAGCCAATGGCTGATATGAGTGGTTTAGGTGAGTATGTTCAGATTACATCAGACAATTATGTAAATTTTATTACAATTACACCAGATGCTACTGATGCAACTAAAATAGGTAGTGCTAAAGCAGATGTAAGTCCAAAGATGAGTGAAGGCGATGTCTATGCTATTTGGGATGGAAAGATTTATACTCCAAAATATACTGTACAAGCAGATGATACAACTATTGTTCCTTTATTTGATAATAATACATGGACATTTGATGAAAGCGTATATGTAGGTTTGACTTCTGCTCCAACTGCATATTATAATGCAATAACAGTATCTGATGTAGATCAGCCTTCTGTAGATACATCTACAGGCGAAGTTGTAGTGAAGTATACAGCACCAGTTTCTCAATATCAGGGTACTTCTCTTCCAGCTTCTATTGTAAATAAGTCTAATTTTGATATTGCTGTTACGGCTTCTGTTCAAGTAGTAGGAGGAGAAGGTCTTAATTTTGTTTATGCTGGTGATGGTACAGCTGCTTACACAGATGTAGATTTTTCAGATACTAATGCAGGAGATGCAACTAATAATAAGGGTGCAGGTAGTGAAAGTAAGGCAAATGTAGCATTAGTAATTGCAAATGCAACAGATGCAACTAATAAACAGTATGCTCCTATTATAGAACCAGCAACTGCAAAAACTACTACAAATGCAGATGAAGAGGTAGTAAATGTTACTGCAGAGGCAAGTGCTTATTATGTATTAAAGGGAAATGATGCAAATTCTATCGTTTATACTCTTGGTGAAAAAGATGAAGCAACTTATGGTAATATCTATTATAGATATTACAGTAGCGAAGCTACATCGAATACAGCATCTTTTGTTATTGCTGGTATAACAGATACTCGTGCTTATACTGCTTCAACTTTAGCAGAAAGAGAACCTTTATTAGATGCTTGGGAAGATTATATTGAAGATCTTACAAATGGTGTTGCTAAGAGACCACAGATTAATGTTGTATATGAATTTTCAAAGGTAGAGTCTAGTCGTGATTCTGATGGTGCTATTGATAATCTTACATTTACAGATTTAGATACCAATACCTATGCAACTGCTGATAGTTCTGCAGTTACTACTGCGGCTTGGGTGAAAATGACTGCTGGTAACAAGACTGCTGGTTTAGATAATACAACATATACCTATACTTATGGTGATGAAATTGATGTAACTTATTATCCAGCAAATGCAGAACTTCTTTATGTTGAGCTTGATAATCAAGGAACTGAGGAATTTACAGTTACTGATAATGTAATTACATTAAATGCTTTGAATAGCTGGTTAGTTGAAAAGGCAGCTGAAACAACTACAGGTTCTACAGTTGATGTTACTCTTAAAGTAGTATTTGCTGACCCAACTGATGAAGTTGATAATGATGGAGATGGTATAGGCGAAGCAACATACACAGCAACAATTACTGTTACTGGTACAAAAGCTCCATAATTCTTAAACGAGAATAATTAATAAATCTATAGTGATTTCCTCCTCCTCCTTTTGGAGGGGGAGTTTTTTTGTATACTAGGAAAGTTCTATTTTGTATACTAGGAAAGTTCTATTTTGACCAAACAT
>CALAEX010000051.1 GCA_937891165.1 uncultured Lachnospiraceae bacterium
CTTCCTTCTTCAATTTTCTTTGCAAGAGCTTGTGCTTCTTCTAAAATTTCCTGCTGTTTTCTTGCTTCTGCTGCTTTTTGAAGTTTTAAATCATGCATAGTCTTATCTGTCTTTTCTACACCAAGTTTCTTTGGCAAAATAAAATTTCTAGCATAACCATCATTTACTTTTACAATTTCCCCTTTTTTTCCTAAGCTTTTCACATCTTCTAATAAAATAACTTCCATTTTTTATATATCCCCTTTCTCTGTCATATCCTGCAATACTGCTTTTACTTTGTCTATTGCTTCTAAAATAGTGCAGCCACTAAGCTGTGCTCCTGCTACACTCATATGACCACCACCGCCAATCTGTTCCATTACAACTTGAACATTTAATTCATCAATCGAACGAGCACTAATATAAATTCTACCATTAAACTCTGTAAATACAAACGATGCCTTTGTACGGTCAATATCTAACAAATCATTTGCTGTTTGAGCCGCTACAATCGTTGGACTATCCAAACCATCACTTTCTGAAACAGCAAACACATAATAATCCATATAAATTTCTGCCGAAGTAACTGCCTGTGCCTTAGCTTGATATTCTACAAATGCAGTACGGAACATTTTACGAATTCTCGTTACATCTGCACCATTTCTTCTTAAATAAGCTGCTGCCTCAAACGTACGCACTCCTGTTTTTGTCAAGAAATTATTTGTATCAATCATAATTCCTGCATACATTGCATCGGCTTCAATTGGTCTTAATTTCAAGCCGTCCTCAATATATTGCAAAATTTCTGCTACCATTTCACAAGCAGAAGACGCATATGGTTCAATATAAGAAAGTACCGCATTGTCAATCGCTTCTCCTGTCTGTCTATGATGGTCTAAAATAACGATTGTTTTTGTTAAACCTAATAACTCTTTACATTCGGTATAGTTTGGACGATTCACATCTACTACCATCAATAATGTTTGGTCATTGACTATCTCTTGTGCTTTACTTCCAGAAATAAACATATCTTCTTCATATTCTGGACTACTCTTAAAACGTTCCATCGTCGCACGAATCGAACTTGTTACCTCTGTAATAACGATATATGCTTTTTTATTTAATGTTTTGGCAATACGATATACACCAATTGCCGCACCTAAAGAATCAATATCAGCTAAGGAATGCCCCATAACAACCACTTTTTCTTTCGATTCTACATATTCCTTTAATGCGTGTGCTTTTACTCTTGCTTTTACACGAGTATTCTTTTCCATTTGAACACTCTTTCCCCCATAATAGGAAAAGCGGTTTCCTTCCTTTACTACTGCTTGGTCTCCACCACGACCAAGAGCAAGGTCAATGGCAACTCTCGCCATATCATAGTTTTTCATATAAGAAGTAGCACCTACACCTACACCAATAGAAATCGTAACGGTCATTTCATAAATATTTAAATTTCTAATTTCCTCCAAAATCGAAAAACGATTTGCTTCAATAACACTAAGATACTTTTGTTTAAATACAAAAATATACTTATCTTTTTCTAATCGCTTAATAATCGCATCAATACTCTGCATATATTTATTGATTTCTCGCTCTACCCAAGCAGTTACTAACGAACGACGTACTTCATCTGCACCTTCAAACGCTTCCTCATAATTATCAATATAAAGAAGCCCTACTAACATACGCTCTTCTGTATTTTCTTTTTTCAACGCAGTAATTTCTGTTTCATCATAAAGATACATACTAATTAATGTGGAAACTTCTATTTCCTCGCCTTGCTCTGCAATCCAAGGCAAGTCCTCCTGATAATCAGGAAGGTCTAATAGTCGAAGTAATACTCGATATGTTTTTCTTCCGTGTAAAATTTGAATCGTTACATCCTCTTCTATTGTTGGAAGCTGGTCCAATGTAAATGTCGGAAATATCTCTTTAATGGAACGACTCGCTGTTTTTTCAAATACTACAATATCCTTTAACTCATCATTTGCCCAAATCAGATGCCCTTGTGTATCAATCACACCATATGGTATATCCAATTCCTTTAAAAAACGATTCTGTATATTCCCATACCCTGCTGCAAATCGAACTAGTTCCCCTGCAATATACGAACGTTTAAACACAAACAAAATCATAACAATAAGAAAATAAATTGCTGTATACAACAACATAATGGCAGCAGCAGTTTTATCCACTACATAAATACTAAGTACCATACACAACAATAATGCAGTCAGATAAATTGGCCAATTCATATAGGTCTTTAAAGCACCCTTTAATTTTAGCCTAATCCTATCTTTCTTTTGCTCTTTCTTTTGCTCCTTTTTTCTTTCTTTCTTCTTATTCTCTTGTTTGTCCTTTTTCTTCTCTTTTTCTTTTTTCATTTTTTCCCCTCATTCCATTGCAAACTTAACTAGCCACAATTATCTTTTATTTTTCGGAAAAATCTTTATGCAGAAAATAGTAGGTTGCCATTTGATATAATATCTTCCCTATTATATCATATAAATTTTAAAAAATATAGTCTTTTATCTAAGTCGTTCGCTAATTCCTTTCACACAAGCCATTCCTACCCGATATAACGCATCTTCTGTATTTGCTCCAATATGAGGCGTTATTACGACATTCTGTAATTGATAAAAAGGATGTTCTATCGAAAAAGGTTCCTGCACCAACACATCTAAACCAGCACCACCTATTTTTCCTTCTTGTAGTGCCTGATATAATATATCTTCTTGAATCACGGCACCTCTTGTTGTATTGATAAGAATTGCACCTTGCTTCATACCCTCTATTTCTTCTTTTCCAAAAATACCTTTTGTTTCCTCTGTCAGTGCCATACCAAGTACCACAAAATCTGCCCCTTTTATTGCTTCTAATCTACTAGAAGCAAATTCGATTCCTAAACTATCTGCTTTTTCTTTTGTTAAACTTCTTGACCAACCAACACATTGCATCGAAAATCCATGCTGGCAAATAAAAATCGTTTTCTTTGCAATTTCGCCTACTCCAAGAAAAGCCACTCTCTTTCCAAACAGTTCCATTCCCTGTACCTGTGCCATTGTGGAAGCTTTGTTAAAAGAACTTCCTTCCTGTAATTGTTTTGAAATAACAGAAACTTTCCTTGCTGTCATTAACATCAATGCAATATTTAACTCTGCTACCGAAGTAGCATTTTTATACGGAGTAGAAAATACCTGTATTCCAAACTCCTCTGCTGTCTCTAAATCTACACCATCTAATCCTGTTCCATGCACTGCAATTACCTTTAAATGCTTTGCCCTACTTAAAACTTCTCTTGTCAACTTTAGATTTCGATTAATTACTGCATCACACTCGGAAAATTTCTCCCAATCCTCCACAATTTCCGAAAAATTTTCTAACTCTTTCCTTGCTTCGTCATGAATATACTCACATAAAAATGTCTTCATCCCATACTCCAACCTTCATATTGTAAAAAAGGGGCAATCGGAAAATAGAACTAATATAGGCAAAGCTCTTGGTTCATTTGATA
>CALAEX010000052.1 GCA_937891165.1 uncultured Lachnospiraceae bacterium
TTGTTTATATTCTTGATATTCTGCTGTTTGTCCCCAGTGTTCCTTTGCACGTTTGGAATATTCATTCATCTTTTCTTTGTTAAATACTGTAAAATCCATCTTTTTCACTCCTAACATTTTTATTCTTTGAGTAAAATCAATTAAACTCTCAATATGTTCCTTCTTTAAAAGAAAAAGTTCTATCTGCTGTTCTAATGCCTTTTCCCTATCAAAATTAGACGAATCAAGAATTTCTTTGATTTCTTTTAAAGGAAATTCCAACTCTCTAAATAACAAAATCTGTTGTAATCGTTCTAATGATGTATTATCATACAATCTATATCCAGCCTCGGTATACTTACTTGGCTTTAAAAGTCCAATCTTATCATAATATTGCAAAGTTCGTATACTCACTCCCGATAATTTACTTACTTCATTTATTATCATCATTGACCTTTCCTCCTCTTGATAAAATTGTAAACTATGACATAACGTAGGAGTCAATACCTTTTTTATCATTTTTAAACAATTCTTAAAAATAGTATTCCTTTTATTACTAATAGCAAAAATACCACAATAATAGCATACGCTTCTCTTGTTAGTGCTAAAAATAATACTGTCATAATATTAAGCCACATGGAAATATTTGTCATAATATTATGACCTTTTTCTATTTTAAATTTTATTAGTATTATTTTTATTATTCCAATCACAATAAGAGTAACAAACATAATCCAATACATTAGTCGATTTAATGATGTTGTTTCAACGTAGGCAAACAAATTTACGGAATAAATATATCCATCTACAGTATTTGGATAAAGTGGTAAAACAATTAGTAGAAAAAAACATATATCTATCATTCCAAATAGTAAATCACATATACTTTGAATATTAGATTTATTTTCTTTTTCAGCGATAGAAAGTAATTTTTCTCCTGATAACAAATCGTCAATGGTTACAGAAAAATAAGTAGCGATTGCCTTTAATGAATCAATATTTGGATATCCTCTTCCGGACTCCCATTTTGAAATAGCAGTCCTAGATACAAATAAAGCTTCTGCTAATTCTTCCTGTGTCAATCCTCTATTTTTTCTCAATTTCTGAAGTTTCTCATGAAATTCCAAACCTAAACCTCCCAATCAATTTTCTTTTTTGTAATTCAACAAAACAATTGCTTTATAAATATAGAATAAACCTAAACTAAGTATAACGGCTCCTATAATATCAGTAAACCAATGAACTCCTGAAAATAATCTCCCTAATACCATAAATGTAGAAAAGCAAATAACAAAGAAACAAATAAGCTTTTTCATTCGTATATTTTCTAACCTACGATTTATCTGTTCCACAAGTGCTAACATTACACAAAGTATAAGCAATGTAGTCGAAGATGGATAGGAAGCCTCTATTCTTCCTTCTATCAGTATTGGTCTATAATTAATAGGAATCATTTCAAAAACAAGATAGCTACCTATTACTATAGTGTAATATATTCCCAAAAAAATAATATCACCGTCTACTTTCAAAAGACTTCTTCTCTGAACTAATTGAATAAGTCCAATTCCACCAAATATCACACAAACAAATATTGGCACTAATCCAAGCCAATCTGTAATGATATATAATGTCATATGCACACCCGTTAACTTATGAAACCAACGATTCAATGACGAAAAACCAACCTCTGTTCCATTTGGTCCAATAGGTTTTACATCTACTAGTTGTATCAATGCTGTCCAAACAACAAACGCTACAACTAATATACTTCCTAAAAATAATATTCTTTTTTCATCCTTTTTCATTTTTTATGTCCTTTCTCTTTCTTTTTTCCCCTTTGAGTAACTTTAAAATAACAAAAGACACAAAAAACAGAAAGAATCACAACGTCACATTCATGACACGATTCGTAACATCTACTTAAAATATAAAAACTCTACTTATTTGATATCTGTCAAAACCAATGGAACTAAATCAAGTCAAGCGGATATTCGTAATCCGCTTCGCTACTTACTCATAACCGAATAGCTACTATCATAGCTTGTCAGATGGAGCTTAAAAACTCCATCTGACACAAATAAGCCCCCACTTAGTGCTTCATGCACTAGAAGTAGGGGCTTATTTGATTCGGATAAATATGGCTTTTTATAGTTACTCTTCTTTTTTTGTATGTGACCTTCGTAGTTGTCCACAAGCAGCATTGATATCACTGCCCATTTCTCTTCTTACGGTTACTGGAATTCGATTTTTTTCTAATATATTCTTAAAGTTTTGAATACTTTCATTCTTAGACTTTTGAAAATCTCTTTCTTTAATTGGATTGACAGGAATCAAATTAACATGACAATTCTTTCCTTTTAACCTCATAACTAACTCTTTCGCACATTCTGTAGAATCATTGACACCTTTTACTAAACTATATTCATACGTAATTCGTCTAGACGTCTTTTCATAATAATAGTCACAAGCTTGCAATACTTCCTCTATGGAATACTTATTTGCTACAGGCATTAACTGTTTACGTATGGCATCATTTGGTGCGTGTAAAGATAATGCTAAGGTCAATGGCAATCCTTCTTCTGCCAATTTTCTAATTCCTTCTACTAACCCACAAGTAGATACTGTAATATTTCGTACACTTATATTTTTTCCTTCTTTTGCGGAGAGTATTCGCACAAATCGTACTAAATTGTCATAATTATCCATTGGTTCTCCTGTTCCCATAACAACTACATTAGAAACAGTTTCCCCTGTCATTCGTTCTATTTCATAAATTTGCTCTAACATTTCGGAAGCTTTTAAATGACGAACTAATCCTCCTAACGTAGAAGCACAAAATTTGCATCCCATACGACATCCGGCTTGAGAAGAAATACAAACGGAATTTCCATGATGATATTTCATCAATACACTTTCGATTGCCTGTCCATCTTCTAATTCAAATAAGAACTTTATCGTTCCATCTACAGATTCTAAGCGGTCAATTTCTGTCAGTGTCGTCCATTGGCATTCTTGTTCCAATCGTTCTCTCAATCCTTTAGAAACATTCGTCATTTCTTCGTAAGATGCTACTCTTTTTTCATGCAACCAACCAAAAATCTGTGTTGCACGAAAAGCCTTTTCTCCTAATTCTATGAAAAAACTTTTTAGTTCCTCTATTGTCATAGATTTAATATCTGTTTTTTCTATCATACTAACTTCCCTTATTCTATTGTTTTTTCAACCTTGCAATAAAGAATCCATCACAATCATGCACTCCACAAAGCAACTGAATCCATCCTTGTTCTTGTATTTCTGATTGTAACTTCTCTGGTAGCAGTTCTTTTTGTAACTCTGGTACAAATCCATATGTTTCACAAAACTCTTTTGCATTTTCCTCATTTTCTTCCTTGTTAATCGTACAAGTGCTATACATTAAAATACCATTTGGTTTTACATACTGTTGTACAACAGACAATATCTGCTTTTGTAATGCTACTAATTCTTTTTGACTCTCTTTTGTCATACGATAACGAATTTCTGGTTTTTTTGCCATAATTCCAATACCTGAACAAGGCAAATCCGCAATAACAACATCCGCTTTTCCTATCATACTTTCATCTAGTTTCGTAGCATCTTTCACTTGAATTATCACATTAGAAGCCTGCAAACGTTCTGCATTATTTGCAATCAATGCCGTTTTTTTCTCACTCACATCTCTTGCAATCACAGTACCTCCACCTAACTCCGTTAATAGATTAGCAATGTGCAATGCCTTACCACCAGGAGCAGAACAAACATCTAATACTACATCATCTTTTTTTAATCCTGCTAACTGAGCCACTAACATAGAACTTTCATCTTGCACTTGAAATAAGCCTTCTAAAAATTGTGGAATCTTTTCTAATGTATCATAGCCAGACAAATACCAAGCACCTTTGGCATATACACCTTGTTCGACCATATATCCTTGGTCTTTTAGTTGTTTTACTAATTGCTCCTCCGAAATTCGACTTGTATTACAACGAATCGTTGTTTTTGGATTTCGAAGAGAACCTTTTGCAATACATTCTGCCTTTTCTAATCCATATTCTTTCATAAAATACTCACATAACCAAATAGGAAGAGAATAACTAATACTTAAATATTGTACTGGATTTTTCGTTTTTATTTCCCATACTTCTTTATTTCTTGCGATGTTTCGTAATACTCCATTTACAAAACCAGACAACCCCTGCAAACCTTTTGCCTTTACTAATTTTACTGCTTCATTACAAACAGCAGAATCTGGCACACTATCCATATATCTAATTTGATACACAGACATACGAAGTACGGTTCGTATGATTGGTTTCATTTTAGTGACAGGGGTTTTAGATACTTGATTTAACATATAGTCAATCGTAAGCAATCTCTCTAATGTTCCTTCTACTAATCGAGTCACAAACGCTCTATCTCTTTTTTCTGCTTGTTCTTCTGCTTTCAATACACGAGCAAGTACTAAATGAGAATATTCCCCTTCTTCTAATACTTGATATAATACATGAAATGCCGTTTCTCTTGAATTTTTCATCCATCTCTCCTTCTATTTCCAAATAACAATACTAAACGTAATAATTGCAAGAGAGAAGATGCCGCTGCTGCCACATAAGTGAGTGCTGCTGCTGAAAGAACTTTTCTTGTTTGTTTTAATTCTTCTTCATACAAAATTCCTGTTTCTGATAATAATCTTACTGCTCTAGAAGAGGCATTAAATTCTACAGGCAATGTCACTAGCTGAAATAACACCGCTAAAGAAAAACATAAAATTCCAATTTGAATTAACGTTCCACTTCCACCTAAGAATAATCCAAGTAAAATCAATGGCCAAGAAACTTTAGCTCCAAAATTGGCTACAGGCACAATAGCCGAACGAAGACGCAATGGAGCATATCCTCTGTCATGCTGTATCGCATGACCACACTCATGTGCTGCTACTCCTACCGCAGCAACGGATGTACTACCATATACGGTATCCGATAAATTTAATGTTTTATTTCTTGGGTCATAATGGTCCGTCAAATCTCCAGATACTCTTTGTACTTTCACATCATAAATTCCAGCGGTAGATAAAATCTTCCTAGCAGCAGCTTCTCCTGTCATACCAGATAAACTTCGCACTTGTGCATATTTTGCATACGTACTCTTTACTTTTGCAGACGCTAGCATAGACAATACTGCACCAATTAACACTAAAATATAGGTTGCATCATAAAAAAACGGCATACTCTCCCTCCATTCCACACATGATATCAAACTATCTTCCTAATAATGTTCCAAGTTCCAAAGAAAAACCTCTCAAAAATTCTTCTACTGTCATTCGTTTCTTTCCTTCTAGTTGTAATTCCTTTACAACTAAAATTCCTTCTCCTGTTAAAATACCAAACTTATCTTTTTCTACTGTTACAATTGTACCAAATTCTTGTTGCCTTTGTTCTTTAGAAAGAGTCATCTCCGATGCGACTTCTGCTCTCCATATCTTCAACATTTTTCCATGTAATTTTGTATATGCGGTTGGCCATGGATTTAATCCCCTAACAAAACGCTCTAATTCTATTGCAGATTTAGAAAAGTTTAAATTCCCCATTGCTTTATCTAACATTGTCACATGAGTTGCTTCTTCTTCATTTTGAGGAATTCTTTCTGCTTTTCCTGTTTCAATTGCCTCCATTGCAGATAATAGAAGTGGTCCACCTATTTGTGCTAACTTATCATGCAAACTTCCAGCCGTTTCTTCTTTAGAAAGCTCCACTTCTTCTGTTGCAATCATATCTCCCGCATCTAACGCTTCCGTCATATACATAATCGTAACACCACTTTTTTCTTCTCCATTTAACACTGCCCACTGAATCGGAGAAGCTCCACGATACTTTGGTAAAAGTGATGCATGAACATTGATACAACCAAATCGTGGTAATTCTAATAATGCCTTTGGAAGTAACTTACCATATGCTGCTACTAAAATAATATCTGGATTCAACTTTTTTATTTCTTCTAAAAAAGCTTCCTCTTTTACTTTTTGTGGCTGTAGTACAGGAATCTGATGATCTAATGCCACTTCTTTTACTGGTGGAAATGAAAGTTTTCCTTGACTTCTACCCTTTGGTTTATCTGGCTGAGTCACTACGGCAAGTATTTCATGCTTAGACTCTATTACACTTTTTAAAATTGTTGCCGCAATTTCCGGCGTTCCCATAAAAATTACTTTCATTATGCTTCTTCCTTTTCCATATCATGAAGACCATCTTCTACTTTAGAAACATACATCGTTCCATGTAAATGGTCAATTTCATGACAAAATGCTCTTGCTAATAATTCTGTTCCTTCGTAGATAATTTCTTCCATTCTCTCATTTAATGCTTTTACTTTTACATAATCTGGTCTAGTTACAATACCATATTTTCCTGGAACACTAAGACAACCTTCACTTCCTGTCTGACTTCCACTTGTTTCTATAATTTCTGGATTGATTAAAACCATTGGATTATCTCCTTCTGGAGAAACATCAATCACTACAATCTGCTTTAAGATACCAATCTGTGGTGCTGCTAATCCTACCCCATTTGCCTCATACATCGTATCCAACATATCTTCAATTAAAATATGAGTTTTTCGATTCATTTCGTTTACTGGTTTACACTCTTTTGTAAGAATACTATCTCCAAGTGTTCTAATATTTCTAATTGCCATGCTGTCTTTTCCTCCTAATACTTCAGTCATTTTCTTAATAATTGCTCATGGGATTAAAATCCATTTGCAATATTACGTTTTTCTCTTGCTCTTTATAAGCATCTAATACTTGTGCTATCTCTGTTAGTATACCATAAGAATCCGCTTTTATATAGATTAAATTTCTATAAAAATCATTTGTTTTTGCAACACTTGCTTTTACTGGTCCAATTACTCCAATCACTTCTTCTTTCTTTTTCTTTACAAACTGTTTTGCTTGCTCTGCTAAAAAACTACAAAACTGCTCTGTTTTTTGTTCTTCTTTTCCAATACAAAGGACTGCTAAAATATGAGCCTGTGGCGGATATTTCATCCATTTTCTATATAACATTTCTTGTTTATAAAAAGAAATATAGTCCTCTTTGGATGCTGTTTGAATACTATAATGCTCTGGCTGATATGTTTGAATAATTACCTTACCATTTCGATTGGCTCTACCAGCTCGTCCCGCTGCCTGAGCTAGTAATTGAAACGTCCTTTCTCCTGCCCGATAATCCGACACATTCAACGACAAATCTGCTGCCAAAATTCCAACCAATGTTACTTTTGGAAAATCATGCCCTTTGACTATCATTTGAGTCCCAACTAAAATATCTGCTTCTTCATTTGCAAAAGAAGATAATATTTTTTCATAACTTTCCTTTTCCTTTGTTGTATCTGCATCCATTCGCAACACTCTTGCCTGTGGAAACAACTTCTTTACTGCTTCTTCTACTTTTTGTGTTCCTGTTCCAAATGCTGCGATATAAGGAGAAGTACATTCTGGACATTGTTTCGGTAATGGTATCGTATATCCACAGTAATGACAATGTAATGTGTCATCATTGTGCAGTGTCAAAGAAACAGAACAATGTGGACACATGATTGGTTTCCCACAACTTCGACAAGATACCGAACCAGAATATCCTCTCCGATTTAAAAATAACATCGTCTGCTCTTTGTTTTCTAATCTCATACAAATTTCTGCCTGTAAACTTCGACTAAACATAGAACGATTTTTTGCTTTCATTTCTTCTTTTAAATCTACAATCTCTACTTCAGGAAGTTTGGCATGGTTTGCTCTTTGCTTTAACTCCAAAAGCTGATATTCTCCATTCATTGCTTGCATATAGGATTCTAGCGAAGGAGTTGCAGAGCCTAAAATAACACTCGCATTTGTCATTTTTGCCAATTGTATTGCAGTTTCTCTTGCATGATATTTTGGAATTCCTTCACTTTTATAAGAAGTTTCATGCTCCTCATCTATGACAATAGCACCTAAATTAGAAAACGGAGTAAATAAAGCTGACCTTGGGCCAATCATAATATCAAGTTTTCCTTCCTTTGCAAGTCGATACTGGTCATAACGTTCTCCCGCTGATAAACGAGAATGCAAAAAAGCCACTCGTTCTCCAAAACGTTTCGTAAATCTGCGTACCGTCTGATATGTCAATGCAATTTCAGGTATTAAAACAATCACTTGCTTTCCTTCCTTTATGATTTCTTCAATTACATATAAATATACTTCCGTTTTTCCGCTTCCTGTCACTCCATGAATTAAATACACTCCACGTTTTCCTTGTTTATAGTCCCCACAAATACTATCACAAGCGTTTTGTTGTTCTAAATTTAATTTTATGCTAGCATTTTCTTTTTCGGCATACCCTTTTGTTTTTCGATAAACTTCTTCTACTGTTGTAGTAATAACTCCTTGTTGTTCTAAAGATTTTAATGTAGAGGCTGAAATATTTAATTTTCCTACAATTAACTCCTTTGCCACAGGTTGATGTTGTAATAACTCTTTAACCACTCTTGCTTTCGCCACATAATGTTTTCTTGTATATTCCTCTACTAATTGCTCTGCTACCACAGTATCTACTGTTAATGCAATTTTCTTTTTTTCTACAGGTCGAATACTTTTTTTTACAGATAAAACAGTCCGCAAAGCATCATTCATTGTACCACCGAACTGTTGCTTCATCCAATATGCCAATGCAATCATACGAGATTCTATGACAACACCATTCGGCATGATTTCTGTAATTTCTTTAATTCGCCATTCCTCAATTTTAGGTTCTGTTGATAAGGAAACAATATAACCTTGCAATTTCCGATTTCCATTACCAAATGTAATGAGAACTGGCATTCCCACTTGCACCTGTTCTTGTAAGCGTTCCGGTATTTTATACTGATATGTTTTATCTAAGTTTTCATTGGAAATATCTACAATAATATCTGCATATAACACCGTTTCACCACCTTCTTTTATTTTTCTAAACATGCCTTAATAATTTCTTCTGTTTTCATACCACGAGAACCTTTGACTAAAACAACATCTCCCTCTTGTAAAAGCTCCTTTAAATAAGCAGAAGCTTCTGGATTAGACGAAAAACTGCTTATTTGTTGCAATCCACATTGTTTTGCTTCCTTGGCTAAAAAGGCGGCTTGTTCTCCTACAGTTATAAGAATATCTACCATTTTATCATTTTTCTTTAAGCTTGCTAAATAAGCTCCTACTTCTCTATGTAATTGTTCGGAACATTCTCCTAGCTCTAACACATCTGCAAATATAGCAATATGTCGTTTTCCCGCAATAGAAAGTAATACATTTGCACCACTTTTCATAGAATCAGGACTTGCATTATAGGTATCATCAATCCAAGTAACCCCATCTACCTTTTTTATTTGCCCACGCATTGCAATTGGTTCATATTGTTCTAATCCACTGATTGCTGTTTTTGTATCTATTCCAAGATGATTTGCCACTGCAATTGCCGCAAGGGCATTCAATACATTATGCTCTCCATACACTTTTAACTGAACCAAAAACTCTACAAGTTCTTCTTGCTCTTTGTAACAAACGGTAAAACAGATTCCTTGCTCTGTTGTTCTGATTTTCTTGGCAGAATAAGTAAAACCTTCTCCAATACCATAAGTAATCGGCGTTGTTTTTGCTAAAGCTTCTTTTGTTGTCGTAGTGCAATCTATTGTAATCTCATTCTGTGTTATTTGTGTGACGGTTTCGGCAAGTAATTTATCATTTCCATTGACAAATAAAACAGAACCTTCCAAAAATTCATTGGTAATAGCTAACTTCTCTCTTCGGATAGCCTCTTGACTTCCAAGCTGTGCAATGTGTGCTACACCGATATTTGTCATTACAGCACATTCTGGTTTTGCTACTAAGGCTAAATTTTTCATTTCTCCTACTTCACTCATGCCCATTTCAATAACAGCTACTTCATGAAAATCATCTAAATAAAACATCATCAGTGGCAACCCAATTTGACTATTTTTATTTCCTATCGTCTTTAACACGCTTTTCTTCGTTTCTAATGCACTAGCAATCATTTCTTTTGTTGTCGTCTTTCCTACACTTCCAGTAATACCAATAACAGGAAGTGTAAAACAACTCCGATACCATGAGGCAAATCGTTGTAATGCTAAAACCGTATGCTCTACTTCAATGACAGCTACTTCTTTTTCTTTTGCTAAAGAAAGAATGTTTTCCCGAAACTCTGTATCTTTTTGGATAAAAAGTGCCTCTACTCCGTTTGTAATTGCTCCTTTCACATAACGATGCCCATCTGTTTTTTCTCCTACAATTGGTACAAATAAAGCCTTTTTGGCTTCCTCTCTTGAATCAATTACTACGTTTTGTATCAACGTATCTTTTCTTCCACAAAGTAACACTCCACCTGTTGCATTTATAATTTCTTCGACTTTGATTGGCTTCATACTAAATTCCCCTCTGACATTTCGCTTAAAATTTCTTGAATTAAAACTCGCTCATCCATCGGATATTTTACGCCTTTAATTTCCTGATAATCCTCATGTCCTTTTCCAGCAAGCACAATCACATCTCCTTTTCTTGCATTTTGAATACAATAACGAATTGCTTCTTTTCTATCTGGAATCATCACATATGCCCCATTTTTTCTTTGAACGCCTGTTAAAATATCTTGCATAATGTCAAGAGGTTCTTCATTTCTTGGATTATCACTTGTAATAACAGTCATATCCGCATATTCTGAAGAAATTTCACCCATCTCAAAACGACGGTCTTTGGAACGATTTCCTCCACATCCAAACAGACATACGATTCTTTTTGGATGATATTCTGCTAATGTTGTCAATAAACTTTGTAAACTCATTGCATTATGAGCATAATCTATCATAAGCGTAAATCGTTTGGATATTTCTACAGGTTCTACTCGTCCTTTCACTTTCACTACTCGTAACGCTTTTTGAATAATTTCTTTTGGAATGTTAAAATGACGACAAACTGCAAGTGCCGTTAAAGAATTATATACAGTAAATCTACCAGGAATTCCTACGGTAACATCCAATTCCATAGCACCTACCGTTTGATAAGACACTAACAATTCCCCTTCCTTACTATGCAAATCCACATGAACTGCTCGTAAATCTGCTCCTTCGTTCATACCATACGTTTCTAGACGACACGTATGACCTTCTAACACTCGTTCCATATGATTATCATCAAAATTTACGATACCAACCTTACACTGACGGAATAATAAACTCTTACAATGCAAATAGTCATCAAAATCTTTATGTTCATTTGCACCAATATGGTCTTTAGATAAATTCGTAAAAATACCATAATCAAATACAAATCCACCAACACGATGCAACATCAAACCTTGAGAAGAAACCTCCATGACTACACATTTACAACCAGCATCTACCATTTGACGAAAATATTGCTGTAACACATAAGACTCTGGAGTAGTATTACTTGCTTTGATATGTTCTTCCCCAATAATTGCTTCTACTGTTCCAATTAATCCTGTTTTATATCCTGCCAATTCTAATGTATTGCGAATCATATAAGCAGTGGTTGTCTTTCCTTTTGTTCCTGTAATACCAATTGTCACTAATTTCTTTGCTGGATGTCCAAAATAGGCTGCCGACATACAAGCTAATGCAAGTCTTGTACTTTCACAAATAACCAAGCAAACTCCCTCTGGTACTTCTACTTCATGTTCTGCTATAATTGCTACAGCACCTGCTTTCACTGCACTTTCTACATAATTATGTCCATCATATACTGCACCTGAGATACAAACAAATACTGTACCTGCTACAATTTGCTTTCTTGTATCATATATCAATTCTGTAATTTCGATATCTTCTGTTCCAGAAACTACTTTATAATTCACTTGCTCTAATAACTGGCTTAATTTCATACGGTCCTCCTTTTTACGAAAATCGGGGGATGCCTTTTTGCATCCCCCAATTTTAATTTCTCTTTGTTTCTTTTACCAACCAAGCACTCTGTCGTAGAGTTCTTCATACTTTCTTGCAGAACCTGACCAGGAGAAATCTCTTGCCATAGCACGGTCTACAATCTTGTTCCATTCTCTCTTATTGTTATAATATACATTCTTTGCATAACGTACAGCGTCTAACATTTCATGTGCATTGTAGTTGCGGAAACTAAATCCAGTACCAGTACTTTCATATTCATTATATGGTTCTACCGTGTCTTTTAATCCACCTGTTTCTCTTACAATTGGAACAGTACCATATCTCATACTCATTAACTGGCTTAAACCACATGGCTCGAATAAAGATGGCATAAGGAATGCATCACAAGAACCATAAATACGATGTGCTCTGTCATTGTTATAGTAAATACTAGAGGATACTCTACCCTTATACTTCCACTCATAATGACGGAACATATTTTCATACTTAGAATCACCAGTACCAAGAATAACAAACTGCATATCTTCACTACATAATTCTTCCATTACGTACTCGATTAAGTCAAGACCCTTCTGGTCAGTCAAACGAGAAACAAGTCCTACCATAAACTTCTTTTCATCTACTTCAAGACCAAGTTCTTTCTGTAACTCTTTCTTGTTCTTTGGTTTTACTTTACGGAAGTTTTCAGCAGTAAATGGATACCATAAGCACTTGTCTGTTTCTGGATTGTACTCGCTATAATCGATACCATTGACAATACCACTCAAGTTATTTGCACGAGCACGCATCAAACCATCTAACTTTTCTCCATAGAATGGTGTCTGAATTTCTTTTGCATAAGTTTCACTTACAGTAGTTACATAATCTGCATATACAATACCACCCTTTAAGTAGTTTGCATCACCATATGCTTCTAACTTATCAGGAGCAAAGTAATAATCGGAAAGACCAGTAATATCTTTTACTGTCTTCTTGTTCCAAACACCTTGGAACTTCAGATTATGAATGGTCATAATCGACTTAATTCCACGATAAAACTCGTTCTGTGAAAATACATCCTTCAAATACACTGGAATTAAACCTGTCTGCCAGTCATTGCAGTGAACTAAGTCTGGACGGAAATCAATCGATGGCAATGCAGATAATACTGCACGGCAGAAAAATGCAAATTTCTCTAAATCCTCAAGGATGTTGCCGTATGGACGATCGCCATTGAAATAATATTCATTGTCCACTAAATAGAATTTTACTCCATTTAACTCTGTTTCCAAAATACCAACGTACTGACGTCTCCAAGCCAAATCCATGTAAAAGTGAGTTTTGTATACAAAATTCTGCTTAAACTTTTCAGGAATGGCACGATAATTTGGAAGAATGACACGAACGTCATAATTTTCCTTATCAATGTACTTTGGAAGTTCACCTGCTACGTCTGCTAAACCACCTGTCTTAATAAATGGAACACATTCTGAAGAAACAAATAATATCTTTTTCATAAGTCCTCCTTCTTATGTAAACTATTGATGTTTTTACATCTTAGTTTATTCTACCACATTTTTTCCCACTTGAAAAGGGTTTATACAGGTAATTTATATTCTAATCTAATCTTATCTGCAATTAAGGCCACAAATTCGGAATTTGTTGGTTTTCCCTTCCCATTATTAACTGTATATCCAAAAAGTTCATCTATCGTATCCATCTTTCCACGACTCCAAGCTACTTCAATTGCATGACGAATGGCACGTTCTACTCGACTAGCTGTTGTCTTATGACGTTTTGCAATCGTTGGATATAATTGCTTTGTAATCGAATTTAACATTTCTGTATCATTCACTGACATCATAATCGCATCTCTTAAATAATGATACCCTTTAATATGTGCAGGTACACCAATTTCATGAATTACATTTGTCACATCTGCTTCTAAATTTCTTTCTAAAAATACATTTCCACTTCTTGCTCCATTCCCCTGACTATCCACTCTTCTGCAACAATTCACACCTCTCAACTGCTTAATTCTTGAAATCACTAATTGATAATCAAAAGGCTTTAACATATAGTAACTTGCACCTAATTCAAATGCACTTTCTGTTACCACTTCTTGTCCAATTCCTGTAATTACGATAAATGATGGAATTTTTTTTAAGGAAGTATCTTTCTTTACCTGTTCCATAACACCAAGACCATCCAGCTTCGGCATAATTAAATCCAAAAGCACAACATCTGGTTCTTTTTCCCGAATTTGCTCTAGTGCATCTACACCATCTTCTGCTTTTCCAACTACTTCTATTTCTTTGTCTTTTTTAATTGCTTCTTCCAGCAAACTGGCGGAACGCATATTATCATCTGCAATTAAAACATTAATTTTTCCCATAATTCCATCCTTTCCTCTATCATTTTTTGGAATTTTTTTACACTTTTAATTATATACATTTTTTTCCATTTTTCAATATGTTTTTCGTTAAGAAATCGTTAAAAAAAACCAAAAAAAGCGACAGAAAAACTGTCGCTTCCTTTAAAACCTTCTTGCATAACCACATTTTCTACACAATTCCTCAGTTGCCTGCCGTTTTTGAAACCCTGTTTTCATACGAAAAACCCGCTCTGTTGTTAAAATTTCTTCTAACGAAGCTTCAAAAATATTTCCTAAGGTAATTGCTCCTTCTC
>CALAEX010000053.1 GCA_937891165.1 uncultured Lachnospiraceae bacterium
GTTCTTATAATAGTGCCGTATTGGCTCGTTCTATGTATTTAGAAGAACATCCTGAAGTTAAAATTGAAATTGTAGATTCTCAGTCAGCTTCTTGTGGTCAGATGTTAATTGCCTTAAAAATCAGAGAGTTGAAGGAAAAGGGTCTTCCGTTTGAAGAAGTAAAGGAAAAAATTACAGAGTTTCGTGACAATATGAAGACAAAATTTGTGTTAGAGTCTTTGGAAAATTTAAGAAAAAATGGAAGACTTACGAATATGACTGCTATGATTTGTAATGTACTTAGCATTAAACCAGTGATGGCAGCAAAAGAAGGCGAAATTATTAAGATTGACCAAGCAAGAGGAACAAATAAAGCACTGCTTCGTATGATAGATTATATTGCTCAAGATGCAAAAGATGTAACAACGAAAATTGTTGGTATTTCTCATTGTAATAATAGAGAACGTGCAGAATTTGTAAAACAGGAAATTTTAAAGAAAGTTCCATTTAAAGATTGTGTGATTGTAAATACCGCAGGTGTGGCAACATTGTATGCAAATGATGGTGGAATTATTGTAAGTTATTAATATACAATGTGCTAATAGAGGGGTTAGTAATAACCCCTCTGTTTTGTATTTTAATTTGTGGATGTGTCAGTGATATATTGTCTGCCTTCATGGTCCATTTGATAATTTTCTTTATAAATCAATTCAGAAACTTTTACAAATTCATATCCCTGTTTTTTTAGGTTAATAATCATTGCTTCTAGAGCATCTTTTGTATATTTTGCACCATTATGCATAAGAATAATCGAACCATTTCCAAGGTGTTTGTGATTAGTAACAGTATGTATAATAGAATCTACGCCATAGTCTTTCCAATCAAGAGAATCTACATCCCATTGAATGACATGATAGCCAAGTTCATTTGCTGCTTCGATTACCGTATCATTATAATCACCAAATGGTGGACGGAATAAAGTCATATCGATTCCAGTTAATTCTTTTACTTTATCATGTGCAATTTGTAATTCTTCTTTGCATTGCTCTTTGTTTAATTGCGACATTTGCTTATGATTTTCACTATGATTCCCAACTTCATGACCTTGTGCAAGAATTGTTTTAACATCTTCAGGGAACTTTTCAATCCAACCACCAGTAAAAAAGAAAGTAGCATGAACTTCTTGTCTAGCAAGAATATCAAGTAGGGTAGCAGTATCTTCATTTCCCCACGCACCATCAAAAGTAAGAGAAATTTTTTTGTCTTCTGTTTTTACACAATAAATAGGCAGTTTTTTTTCTTGAATGAGAGAAAAAGAGTTTGTCTTTACTGTATTTCCAAGGAAAGTATTGATAGCACCACCTGTGATTCGGTCAATGGTAACAGCAGTAAGTAAAATCGCACAAAGAACAAAAATTCCTGTTTTAATAAATTTTGGGATATTCAAATGAAAAGTTTTAGAAGAAAAGAAAGTATAAAAAGGATATTTCATAATGGTTTCCTTGAAGGAGATTTGTAATAGTATATGAGTTTTGTAGGAAAACTATGATAGTAAGAAATTTTATAGTAAGTAGTGAAATAATTTGAATTGTTGATTGAACAAATAGATTTAATTATGTTATACTAAAAGAAAGTTTTATAAAAGAGAGATATTAAGTAAAGGAGTGATTTGTTATGCTTTTACAATATGTAGTTAGTAATTTCAAGTCAATTGGGCATTCCATAGAATTTAGTATGTTTCCTATACAGGCAACAACGGATGAACGTTTTTTAAAGGATATTGCTACTTCTAATGGTGTGTGGAAAATACTTCGTAGAGGTGGTTTTTTTGGACCGAATGCTTCTGGAAAATCTTCTTTTATTGAGTCCATTGATTTTGCTCGCAATTTTATTGTAGATGGGCAAAAGAGTGGTAAAGGAATTAGAATTAACCAATTTAGAGGAGATTTTGAAGACTTAAAAGGGATTTCTACATTTCAATTTGTCTTTTATTTAAATGAGGAAGTTTATGAATATGGATTTTCTATAGACCGCTATCAAGTACATGAAGAATGGTTGATGATGTTGAATGAATCGGGTTTTGTTCCTTTGTTTACTCGAGTGACTAATAATTTTGGAGAAACAGAAATAGATATAGAATCAGAATTTGCAGAAGAAAATTCTAAAGAGAGAGAATTGGCAGAAGTCTTAAAAAATAGTATTCAGGTAAATCAAAGAAATCAGTTGTTTCTTTATAAATTATACGATAATGGATTAACAAAAGCTGAAGAAATTATTAGCTGGTTTAAAAATCTTCAAATTATTTTTCCAGAAACTAAAATTCAAGCATTGCCTATTCGTATGAAAGAAGATATTGAGTTAAAAACATACATTGGTGGTATGCTAAAAAAAATGGATACAGGTGTGTTTGATATTTCTGTTGCAAGTGAAAAAATTGATTTTCATGATTTTGCAGAAAAAATGCAAGTACCACAAGAAATTTTGGAAGATATAGAGGAAATTAAAAATGGTATTGTGAGTTTTGCAGGGAAATATTTTATATTTGCAGAGAATGAGAGGAAAAGAACGGTTCTTATTCAACTTAAATTTGCACATAAATTGAATAATAAAGAGGTACAGTTTGATATTGATGAAGAGTCAGATGGAACACAACGTTTATTAGATTTGTTGCCTATGTTGTTTGCAATGAGAGAAAATAGCCAAGCAATCTATTTTGTAGATGAAATAGATAGAAGTCTTCATACAAAGCTTTCTCAATATTTATTAAATGAATTTCTCAAATGTTGTGAAAATACTTGTAATCAGATTATTTTTACTGCACATGATGTAAATCTTATTAATATAAATGATTTTAGACAAGAAGAAATTTGGTTTATTGAGAAAAATAACCTAGGGGAAACTCGTTTACGTCCTCTTTCAGATTTTAATTTACAGAAAGGACAAGATGCACTAAAAGCATATTTAAGTGGAAGATTTGGTGCTATTCCTGTGATAAGGAGGGAGATTTAATGCCTATTATTACAAGTCGTATTCCTTTTAGTCATCAAAATCCATATCGTCCTGTAAGACCTGCAACAAGTAAAATTATATTTTTATCTTTTGAAGGGAGTATTACAGAAGAAGAATATTTTGAACGAGTTTCAGAATTATTTAGTGAAATTAAAACAAAGATACAATTTATTTCTGTAGCAGAGGATGCTGTTCATACTGCTTTAAATAAAAGGACTAAAGAACAGTTAAAAATGCTTAGTAAAGTTCGTCCTAAACAGTTAGTGGAAAGGATTGAGCAATTTAAATTAGAAAAAAATGATATATATCAATTTGACCAATATCCAGAAGATGAATTTTGGATTGTAACAGATGTTGATAAAAATTGGTCAAATGAAATAATTAATCCAACAGAAAATAAAACTTATATGGATGAGTGGAATGATACAATAGCTATGTGTCAAGCAAAAAACTATGGCTATGCTGTTAGTAATCCGTTTTTTGGGATTTGGTTATTACTTCATCATGATATGCCAAATGATATAGATAAGAGTTTTGCTGTTACAGATATTCATGAGTACCAAAAAACAGACCATTTTAGAGTTCGTCTTAGTGATTTAAATGTTCCATTAAAAGATAAAAAACATATCAATCCTTTAGATTATAATGTGGAGAAAGTTAAGAAAGCAATTGTTAGAGCTAAGGAGTTACATTTGAATAAGATGGATTTATGTCCTAAATATTTTGCTACTACAGTGTACATACTTTTAGATAAAATGATGGATATGTTACCAAAAGAAAATGTAAATGAATGATGATATATATTGTTTGGTTAATATATAAATTCCTGTTTTAACTGAATAGCTACTATAATAGCTATTCAGTTATGAGTAAGTAGTAAAGTGAATTACGAATATCCAATTGACTAAATTGTGCAATATGCAAATGTTTTAAAAGAAAAAAGGTGCCCTTTATTATTTATTGTGCAAAAAAGTTATCAGAGCTACTGTTAATAAAATGTGTCTTCTGTATATACTCATCCAAATGCTTTTTCCAATCCTCTTTTAAATGTTCTGGAGAATTTTCTATTCCATATTGGCAATATGCAACTTCTCTGCCAAGAACATCAAACCCGTTAGGAATACAATATATAGTATGTTGATTTGGCAAAATATCAGAGCCAAAAGTGTTATGTTGTAATGATTTAAAATAAAACATATTTTTAGCCATATATTTTTTATATCTATCATCTTCTACATTACATTTGATAAATAAATTTTTTGCTAATCTTTCTCTTATTTCTAAAGGGGATAGAATGATATTATTCTCATCAAGAAAATAGCGGTTATTTGTAGGGTCAACTAAAATCCATTTGTGCAGTTCGTTTATATATACTATTGAAACAACGTGACTTTCAAAATCATATGGTGAATATGGCAAACAGTGAAGAACTCTAGATTTTATACCTAAAGCAAGACAGCATTCTGTAAGAACGATTGCTTGAAGACGACAATATACACCATATTCTCTACCTTTTCCAAAAGAATAATCTAAAATAGCAAGGGATGTTTTAGGGATAAACTCAACATCTTTGGTACCTCCATTATGAAGTACATTTTGATTACACCATTGAAGGAGATTAATAACTTTTTCTATTTCTGAACCATTACCTGCTATTTCTTGAATCTTATATTTTTCTTTCAGTTTTTCAAACTCTTTCGCTTGAAAATCATAGGTAAAATCTATAATGGAATGATTACCACAGAAATCATGAAAAACAGTTAATGCACCAGATAAAAGAGAGTATTCTAAGTCCATAGTTTTCTTTCCTTTCCAAATATAATTTATTCATATTTTTGAAATATAGAATAAAAAATTATCATTAGAGGATTATATCATACAATGGTTATAAGGTAAAGAAATTTTGATTTTGATTTTCTTTTTAGGATTGAAAAATATTCTTTTAGACGATATAATTTTCTTATAAAGCAAAATAAGAATTATCTTATGCTTTATTAGAATACATATATACAAATTATAGCTTAGGATGGAGGAGGATTATAATGAAATTATTACCACAACCTCAAAAACTTAATATGCAGGACGGTAATTTTTGTACCGATTATATGACAAACATTGTCATTGATATGTCCTGTGGTAAAAATGCATTTCTTTATGCACAACAAATCCAAGAAACCATACAGAAATGGTGTGGTGTAGAAGTTGCCATTGTAAGAGGAAAGGCACAAACAGGAGATATTGTATTAAAACAGGCAGAAACATTGGTAGAAGGAAAGCCAAGTTATCAATTAGTTATTCAAGAAGATGGTATTTGTTTAACAGCTCATACAGAGGAATTATTAGTAAATGGTGTACAAACGTTGCGTCAGTTATATGCACAGTGTGGCTGTATACTTCCTTGTTTAGAAGTAGAAGATTATCCTGCATTACCAAATCGTGGTTT
This sequence comes from uncultured Lachnospiraceae bacterium, assembly GCA_937891165.1. Classification (GTDB taxonomy): domain Bacteria; phylum Bacillota; class Clostridia; order Lachnospirales; family Lachnospiraceae; genus SIG299. Next base: position 5,432 of record CALAEX010000053.1, read on the forward strand.
TTATCATGATGTAACAAGAGGTCGTGTTCCTACGTTAGAGGAATTAAAGAAGTTAGTAGATACAATGTGCTACTATAAAATGAATCAGTTGCAGTTATATGTAGAGCATACATATTTATTCCGTAATATGTCTGAGTTATGGAGAGATGAAACTCCATTAACCGCAGAGGAGATTTTAAAATTAGATGCATATTGTCAGGAAAGACATATTGATTTAGTTCCTTCGTTAGCTTCGTTTGGTCATTTATACAAGTTGTTATCTACACAAACTTATGAAGAACTTTGTGAGCGTGAAGGTGCTTTTGGAGAACCATTTTCTTTTTGGGCGAGAATGGCACACCATACCGTTAATGTATCTGATGACAGAGCAATAGAATTGATTAAGTCTTTAGTAGAAGAATATATGAGCTTATTTGAGAGCAAATATTTCAATATTTGTGCAGATGAGACATTTGACTTATGTAAGGGAAAGAGCAAACATTTAGTAGAAAACAGTGATGTAAAAGATATTTATACAAAGTATGTAAGAGAATTAAGTGAGTTTTTATTGGAAAAAGGAAAAACTCCAATGTATTGGGGAGATATTCTTTGGGATTCTCCACAGCAGATTCAAAACTTGCCAAAAGAAAATATTTGCCTAAATTGGGGATATCTTTGGAATCAGAGAGAAGATGAAACTCGTAAGATAAGCGAGGCAGGAGCAACTCAGTATACTTGTCCGGGTGTAGGTGGTTGGAATCAGTGGATTAACTTATTCAAAAATGGTTATGAAAATATTATGAGAATGTGTACCTATGCATATAAATATGATGGAATTGGTGTGTTAAATACTGATTGGGGCGATTTTGGACATATCAATCAACCAGTATTTTCTATGCCGGGTATGATTTATGGTGCTGCATTTTCTTGGAATGAAACAATTCCTTCTTTTGAAGAAGTAAATGAAGCAATTTCTGTATTAGAATATGGGGATGCGACAGGACAGATTATGTCAGCGTTTGTATCAGCTTCTGATATCGAGGCATTTAATTGGTATGATGCAGTAAAATTCTATGAGGCAAGTTATTTAAAAGAATTAGAAGAAATAACAGACCGTAAGAGTATTTTAGGTAATGAATTAGACCGTGTAGAAGAAGTAATTGCTACATTAAAAGAAGCTCGTCTTGCTATTCAAAAGAGTTTTAAAAATGTAGATAGTAGTAGTAGAGATGTATTGCAAAAGTATTTATTAGCAATTGATGCAAAAATAGTTTGGGCCAAAGTAAAACCATTAGCATATAAGGCAGTGTATGGAGAAGGGGAAGTTACAGAGAGTGGTGCAAAAGTGGCAACAGAATTAGAAACATGGTTCTACTATTATAAACAGGAATGGCGTAAAGTGAGCCAAGAAGGCGATTTAGGCAAGATTTCTAGTGTCGTATATTGGTATGCTGATTTAATCAGAAAATTAGGCTAAGTGTTTCTCTTTAGAATAGTTATATTACTTCCAATATTTTCATTTATAGAAAAATTTTTAAGATACAAAGTAGGATAAAGTTCTTGCTAAAGGTAGGTAGAAGCATACAATATAGAAGAAAAGTTAGTAGGAGGTACAAGTGGCAAGTAGAGAACTAGATGATGTAACAAATAGAAAGAAGTACAAAGAAGAAAAATTTAATGGAAAACGCAGTATGAAAGACGAATATACAGGGGAACGTATTTTTTATGGAAATGCAAAAGATGCGAAGTATAAGCATAGTAGTACAGCGGATAGTGACCATGTCACTTCCATTGAAGTAGTAAAGAAACGATATGGTGATTTAAAGCCAGAGCAGCAAAAGAAAATTGTAAATAATGAGAAGTATAATTATGCGATGACAGATGCTAGTTTAAATCGCAGTAAGGGTGGTTTAGAAAACCATGAATATTTAGCAAGAAAATTAAAACGTGCGAAAACGGCGTATCAAAGTGGCGAAAAAGATAAAGCAAAACAAGAAATCAAAGAGTTTACAAAACAAGCACCAAAGATGTTAAGTAAAG
>CALAEX010000054.1 GCA_937891165.1 uncultured Lachnospiraceae bacterium
ATTATACTAAGTCGTTAAGTGAAGCAGCTAAAGGACCAGTTTCCGAACAAGTGTTTGCTGATAAAGTTGGTGAACTTAAGGGAATGTTGTATGATTTCTACAACGTAAATGCTTCAAACTTACTAGCAACATTTGCTCCAGAGTTTGAAAAGAATCCAGATTTAACAACTCAAGCTATTCTTAAAGCCGAAAATGACTTAATTGAAGAAAAATATGACGAACTTAAAAAAGAAGGTAAGCTTGTACCACTTAAAAGCATTCCAAAACCTAAGAAATTAGAACAGGGGGAGAACTAAATGAAAGCAATGATTAGTCAGCCTATGGCTGGTAAAACTGAGGAAGAGATTATAGAAGCTAGAAATAAAGCTATAGCAAAGTTAGAAAAGCTAGGGTACGAAGTTGTTAATACTTTATTCACTGACGAATGGTATAGTGAGAAGAATATGAATGAACGAGGAGTAGTAAACAAACCTCTTTGTTTTCTAGCTAAATCATTAGAGAACATGTGTTTGTGTGATGCTGTTTATTTCGTTGAAGGTTGGGAAAATGCTAGAGGTTGTAAGCTTGAAAGAGCTGCAGCTGAAGCGTATGGAATTAAAATTCTGTAAGGAGTGATTCTATGGGATTTGTTACAGCGTTTTCAGAAGATGCTCGTAAAGCAGCGATACCTGAAAATCCGCTAGATAAAGCCAAAAAAGAACGAAATAGTTTAAAAGTAGCAAAGATTCGTAGAGATTTCTCCAGGTGTCCTAGGTGTGGAGCACCAACTACTAAGGCGATTGCTTATAACAACTCGCCATCAGAGTTCTGGTTGGAGTGTACGCAGTGTAATACTTTCATAAACACGTACATTCCACAGCCACACCAATACGCTTTCCACAAAGACCCACACCGTTATACAGCTAACTTCGGTGGATACGGTTCTGGAAAGACGACAACATCTCGTGAGGAGTTCTACAAACATTTGTTCTTAACTCCTAGTGGTAACTTCCTTATTGGAGCTAACGTTGCGTCACAGTACGAGCAGACCATTAAGCGTGATATAGAAGCTGATTTACCTGGGGTATTCTACGCTGGATACTCCACACAGAAACAGTATTACGACTTTATTAATGGACATCGTTTAATGTTTAGACCATTAGATGACGAAGATAAGCTACGTTCTTACAATCTTACAGGATTCCTAATACTGGAGGGTTCTGAGGTAAAGGACTTGTCTTTTACACAGTTGAAGACTCGTCTTAGAAACCTTGCTGCTACACTCCCAGAACGAGATGAAAAGGGCAACATTGTTTACTTGGAGACAAAGACAGGACAACTTATTCCTAAGATACGCAAGAATTGGGCAAAGGGCATTATTGAATCTAACCCAGACTCTGGGTGGATTAAGAGTGATGTGCTTATGCACTCTGATAAAATCTACTTGCATGGGGGGCTCAAGGACCAATATGACATCCTTGATGAAGATAGAAACCCTGCGATGAGTTCACATATTACACCTACGGCAGCCAATGAGTTCCTCCCAGAGACATTCTGGGCGGAGCAGGTTGCCAACAAGCCAGCTTGGTGGATTGCCAGATACCTCAACGGAAGCTTCCTCTACACTGAGGGTCTGGTATATCCAGGAGCTGCAACGTGTTTTGTTGAAGACTTTGAGATTCCAAAGCACTGGAAACGCATTATTGCTCATGACTACGGACTAAACGATGACTCAGTATTCTTGTTTGGAGCTGTAGATGAGACTGAAAACAGGCTTGTTATCTACAAGGAGATTCGCACAACGCAGAAAAACATTGAAGAATTAGCAGCTTTGTACTTTGAAGGAGTTAGAGATATACCATCTGGCGGATTAATCTGTCCCCCAATTATAGACCCTAAATCAGGACCAAAGCGTGACTACAGCTTAAAGACGTTATCTGACCATTACCTAGACTACGGTATAGCTTTTATGCCTGGTGCAGTTAATGTGGATGCTCGTATCTTTAGGCTTAACACTTATATAGAATCAGGTAAGCTTGTTATCTTTAACAGCTGCAAGAAGCTTAAGGAGGAGCTTACAGAGTATAAGTTCATAGCTAAAGCAGGTATGATGAATGGCTGGTCTAATAAGCCAGAGGATAAAAATAACCACGGTATTAACGCTCTTGAATGGATTACGATGGAGCTTCCGTCTAATCCAAAGAATTTAGTATACGGTATTTATAATAAAAAGGGTAAGGATATTACAAAACAGCAAGAAGCTCAGAAGACAGAAGAACAGAAGATGCTGGATTGGATGTTCTCTGATAACACAGAAGACGACTATAACTCAGGACCATTTGGTACTGATTATGAATAGGAGGTGAACTAATGGGGTTAATTGGTAACATCATTTGTTTTTTACTCGGTTGGTTTATAGGGGTAGCTGCAAAAGGAGAATTCACAGTTAATTACAAGCACACTTACAAAGATGAAACAACGCAGTACGTTCCAGTAGAAAACCCAATAGGGTATGAGAAGCCTGAACAACCAGAAGAAGACCAGGATTCTCCAGCTGAAATAGCTGCGAAAATTCAAGAAGCGATAGGGGTGTTTATAAATGACGAATCAGAAGAAAGAAAGTAAGAAGGACATTAAGACCGCTGTAGAAGAAAAGAAACTTCTAGCAAAGCTTAAAAGTTATTATGATACCTGTGTTCAGTATTATGCTAAGGAGCATCGTAAAATGAAACTCCTTGACGCTACTGATAGAGGTGACCTGTGGAAAGCTATTGGAGCTAAGTTCCCTAAGTATCAGATTCTTCCTGATACCAACCATGTAGCTTACGTTAAAAACAATATTTTATCTTCTATCTACACTGTAACTAAAGGAGCTAGTATTGCTCCAACCAGTGAAGAAGATAAACAATTAGCTATGGACTTAAATATTGCGTTAGAAAATGTTTGGCATAGAGCTCGTGTAGGATTTACACAATTTCAAACAGGCGAAAGAGCTGCATTGCTCAACTTAGGGTTAACTCAAGTAGGTTGGGATGAACAGCTATCAGGAGGTACTGGAAACGCTTTTTATAAAGGAAATGTAACTGTTAAAGCTATTGACCCTATGAAGTTCATGCGTGACCCATTCTCTGATAACTTAGATGTGGCAGGATACTGTATGACATATGATAATTATCATAAGTCAGTGTTCGAGAAAAATGAATTATACAAAGAAAAATTTAAAGAATATATAACCAGCAGATACAATGATAGACTGGGTGATGCAATGAACATTCCAGTTAATAACTCTAAAGTTATCAATGTTGGGGTTAACCAAAAAGACTATTATACATTGATGGTTTTCTGGGTTAGAGAAGGTAACAAGATTAATGAGTATCATACAGTTAATTGTGAGAAGCTTTTGTATAAAAAAGAAGATATTAAGCCTAGCATGTTTCCGTTTGCAGAGCTCTACTGCAACCTCCCAGCAGGAGCTTTGGTAGGAACCTCGGAACCAGCTAAGATTTTTGCTAGTTCGGTAGCATATAATATGATGGACTCTCTAGCTTTTACTGCAGAGTATAAGAATCAGAGACCTCCGAAGTACGTGTCTACAAATGCTGGGCTTAATATTAGTGAATTCGCTAAACACGCTGACGATGCGGATAAAACATTTATTGTTAATGGAGACGCTTCTAAGGTTGTACATTATCACGAGTATCCAAGTGTATCTCCACAACTTGCTAACTTACTTATGAAAAATGCTGAAAATATGCAGATGGTTACTGGTGTTGACGGCAGGTACACAGGTCGTGATACAGGTAGTATCATTACTACTGGAGGTACTGAGGAGATGCTTAACCGTGTGACGGTAATAGATACACCTAAGATTATGAACTATGAAGAATACGCTGTTAAGCTTACTAGATTGATTTTATATAATCTAATTGAGTTTTGTCCAAAGAGGAAGTATTTCTTCAAAGAGCCTAATAAAGCCAATGCTTGGAGAAGCGTAGAAATAAACTTCCCTGAAATTGATGCTGATACAATGTTTGATTATGAGATTAATATTAGTTCTGAGCTTCCTAAAACAAAACAACGTGTTGCTCAAATGGCTAATATGCTTATGGAAAAACAAATGCAGTACAGAGAGTCAGGTACAAATGTTGACCTTATTACTGAAGAAGAATGGCTTATGTTCCAAGACTTGCCTAATAAGGAATATATGCTTGAACGTATGGGATTACAAAGACAGACTAATGCTCTTGAAC
>CALAEX010000055.1 GCA_937891165.1 uncultured Lachnospiraceae bacterium
AGCAGGAAATTTTAGAAGAAGCACAAGCTCTTGCAAAGAAAATTGAAGAAGGAAGTATTGTATTAAAAATCAAAGGTGGAGAAGGTGGTCGTACGTTTGGTTCTGTATCTACAAAGGAAATTGTAGGAGCATTAAAAGAGCAGTTAAAAGTAGAAATAGATAAAAAGAAATTGCAATTAGCAGAGCCAATTCGTAATTTTGGCACGTATCATGTACCAGTACGTCTTCATCAGAAAGTAACTGCTGAAGTAACGGTGAAAGTAGAACAGGCATAAGTGGAAAGAGGCTATTGGAGAAGGAATCAATGGAAGAAGCTTTAATTAAGAAAGTGCAGCCGCACAGTAAAGAAGCCGAACAAGCAGTAATTGGTTCTATGATTATGGATAAGGATGCTATTTTAATAGCATCTGAATTACTACATGGAGAAGACTTTTATATTCCACAGTATGGTATTTTATTTGATACGATGGTAGAACTTTATCAAGAAGGAAAACCAGCGGAATACGTTACGATTTTAACTAAGTTAGAGGAAAAAGGAATCTCTCCAGAAATTTGTGGCATGGAAGTATTTCGTGATGCTACAGATGCTGTTTCTACTTCTGCACATATTAAATATTATACACAGATTGTAGCAGAAAAAGCATTGGCTAGAAAATTGATTAAGGTTTCTGAAGGAATTGCGAATGCGTGTTATCAAAGTAAAGAGCCAATGGATGTAATTTTAGAGGAAACCGAAAAGCAAATATTTCATATTGTGCAAAAGAGAGGTGCTGGGGACTATGAAGATATTCGTCAAGTAGTGCTTCGTACGTTAAAGATAATTGAAATGGCTGCCAAAAGTTCAGGAAGAATTACAGGAATTGCAACAGGATTTACTGATTTAGATTATAAAATGGCAGGGTTACAAAAGTCGGATTTGATTTTAATTGCGGCAAGACCTTCAATGGGAAAAACGGCTTTTGTATTGAATCTTGCAGAATATATTGCATTACATTCTCGCGTAACAACTGTGATTTTTAGTTTGGAAATGTCAAAAGAACAGTTAGTAAATCGTTTGCTCGCTATGAACTCTCGAGTTAATTCTCAAAATATTAGAACAGGAGATTTAAAAGATTCCGAGTGGGCAGATTTGATGGAAAGTGCGAGAAATATTGGGGAGTCTAACTTAGTAATTGATGACACTCCAGGTATTACCATTTCTGAATTACGTTCGAAATGTCGAAAGTTAAAGTTAGAGAAAAATTTAGGAGTTGTCATTATTGACTACTTACAGTTGATGAATGGTAGTGGAAAGACAGAGTCTAGACAACAGGAAATTTCTGAAATTTCTCGTTCTTTAAAAGCATTAGCAAGAGAGATTGATTGCCCTGTGGTGGCATTATCTCAGTTAAGCCGAGCAGTAGAACAACGACCAGATAAACGACCAATGTTGTCTGACCTTAGAGAATCTGGTGCAATTGAGCAAGATGCCGATGTTGTTATGTTTATTTATCGAGATGAATATTACCATAAAGATACAGAAGAACCAGGAGTTACTGAAATTATTATTGGAAAGCAAAGAAATGGTCCTACGGGAACAGTAAAATTGAAATGGATGGGTGAAATTCAAAAGTTTGGGAATTTACAAATTCAAGAGAAATAAAAAGTACCATAGTTTTTGTAAGTCTACTCTATTTGGTATCTTTTAGGACACGCTTTCGCTCGTAGCGAAAGTTTCTAAACGGTCCTTGCCAGATACCAAATAGAGTGTGGCTACGTTTTATTTCAAGTGAATAGTAATACAATACCACAGGAAGAGTGGTATTTTTTTATGCGAAAAATTGAGTGGGGAAACATATTTTGTCGAGAGGAAAGTGAGTGGAACGGAAATGTTTACTTGAGAACTGGTAAAATATGGTTTATTATAAAAGGGAAAGAAATTTGTGAAAGGAGTGAGATAAAATGGAATGTCAATTGGCACTTGACCAAGTAAAACAACTACAACAAGAGGGCTTCTCTGAGGCGATGATAAAACAGTTATTGCCAAAATTAGAACAGGTATCTGCCCTAAAGGAAGAAGACAGGCAAGAGTTGAGGAAACGCATGGAGCAGTTATTACCAGAGGTACAAAACAATCGGACAAGTCCCGTGGTAAAAGAGGGAAATAGTTTTGGTGGAGCACTTACCGAGTTGTTAAGTCAGAATAATCAGGTGTTATTGGAAAAAATGGATGAAAGAATTTCTACTAGAATTTTAAAAGAAATGAATTTTTTATTTCGAGAGAGGGAAAACTTAGAAGAAGAAAGATATCGAAAGTTGGATAGAACTATTAGGGATTGTCAAGTTACTAGACAGCGTTTTTCTTTGGAAGAGGAAAGAAAAAAGAGATTTTGGCAAAGGTAAAGTCATAACAAGTGCCAAAGAAATAAGTGTATGGGAACTGTGTGAATTGCTGTGAGAACATAAAAAAAGCAGCGGAAGTGAGTTTCCACTGCTTTTTTTGTGTACATTGGGATAAAATTAGCCTTCGATAGCGCCTGTTGGACAAGCTGCTGCGCATGCACCACAGTCTAAGCATGCATCTGCATCGATTTCGTAATGAGCTGCTCCTTCAGAAATAGCGTTAACTGGGCATTCAGCTGCACAAGAGCCACAGCTTACACAAGCGTCAGTAATAGTATGTGCCATAATAGTGTCCTCCTTTTAATATTTTTAAAGCTGATACTATTCTAATATAAAATTGGATAAAATACAAGTAGTAAAATATTCTCTTGACTGGATTGTATTATGTAGATATAATAAAAACGGTTTAGGATTAGAAAAACGGTAAGAAATAGGAGGAAAATGTGATGAGTGTAACAAAGGAAATGACAATCGGTGAGGTAATTCAAGTAGACCAAAATATTATTGGTATTTTAATGGCTTTTGGAATGCATTGTATTGGTTGTCCATCTGCACAAGGAGAATCTTTAGAGGAAGCTTGTTTAGTACATGGTCTTCCAGTGGAAGATTTAGTAAGTAAGATTAATGAGTATTTAAGCAATAAGTAAAAAATTGAAAAACCTCTCTATTTGCAAATATTACTTGTAAAAAACAAAGTGATATGGCGATAGAGAGGTTTTTCTTATAATTCTGCTAATGTTCGAATAGCATTATTTTCTAAAACAAGTCTGAAGTGTTCTGCAAAGTAAGAGAGTGTGCCATTTTCATTCACAATAGGAGTAGCATACTCTGTAAGAACATTACAAATACGATTAAATTCTTCTGCTGAGTGGTCTGATATATAAAGGACTAAATAATAGTGACCATCCGATTCGTCTTTATATAAAGTATTTCTTCCTAGATAATAAGGATAAATCTTGTCAGAAAGTGTAATAACAGCACGTAATGTTGGAAAAGAAAAAATTCTACAATAGTCTGCAATGGCTTCTGGAGTTTCTGGTGCTTCTATAATATCTTCTGTTGATGAAGTATCTTCTAATATTTTACGGTCTTTGTTTAAAAGAGCACCTAAATGTCCAAAGCATTCTAAGATTTCATCTGCAACAGAAGAAGCAATCGAAGAAATGCTATCTTCATTAGAAGATTCTCGAAAAGAAGAAAAGTTAGAAAAGCGAGTATCTAACTCATCGGGGTCTTCTACTTTGGTTACTATTAGAACAAGACAATCTCCAGAAACGGGGATAGCTTCTATCATAAGAGGGATGTCTTCTGCTTCAAAACCACATTCATAAGATGCTTGCGTTATAAGTTCATGAAATAATTCTTTGGCTTTTTCTGAACCGTAAGCAAGTTCACTGATTTTTAAATCGCGGTCGGCAAGGTCCTGTTTGTTAAGCGTACAACGAATTTGGGTTTCACTGATTTTTTCGATTTTCATAAATTATTTTTCTTGCCTCCTTTAAATTATAGGTACAGAAAGTATAATTGATATTTGAAGTAAAGTCAATATAAGATATTATTTTTCCTTATAATTGAGTTAAAAAGTAAGAAAAGGTGCATAAATAAAGGAAAGTTGAAAAAAATATTCGTCAATGTGTACAAAAATAGGGGTTATTTTTTCTACATAGTTTGAAGTGAAAAGTGCTTGAAGTTTATAAAAATGGGCGGTATAATAAAAACACAAAGTCAGCAGTACATTCTTCGTAAGATAAAGAAAGGAGATTATGTTACCAAAAGAATTATTGGAAAAATACACCGTGTTACAATTGCTTCATCATGGAATAGGAGGAGATGTTTGGTTAGTAGAGCATATTGGATTAGGTAGTAAACGAGTATTAAAATCTATTGAAAAATCACATCCTCAATATGAAATATTAGCAGGAGAAGCAAAATTATTACAACAATGTCAACATTCTTCTATCCCTATCATATACGATATTTTAGAATTTGATACACAAACTTATATTGTAGAGGAGTTTATTGAGGGAGAAAATTTAAAACAATACATTCTAAAGAAAAATCATCTTTCTGATTCTTTACTTCTTCATTTTTCCATTCAATTATGTGAAATATTACAATTTCTTCATCATCCATCCAGAGCCATTTTACATCTAGATTTAAAACCAGAAAATATTTTAGTATCGAATCATCAGTTGAAGCTTATCGATTTTGGCAGTGCCATATGTCAAAATAATCAAAAAAAAGAAGTGTTTATTTTTGGAACACCAAGGTTTTGTGCACCGGAGATGAAACAGGCAGGGATATTGTCAGAGAAGACAGATATCTATTGCCTTGGTAGGTGTATGGAGTATATGCTTATGTTTACTCCAAAGGTAGTAAAAGGGTATCGTAAAGTGGTAGAGAAATGTTTGAGAAAACAGAAAATAGAGTATAGTTCTGTAGAAGAAATTAAACAGGATTTAGAAAAACTAGGGAAAAGAAAACGCTTGGAAAAATCAAAAGAGACATGGTATGCAGTTACAGGAGTGCTTTCAGAATATGACAGTAGTTTATTTGCCTTGCAATTGGCTACTTGGTTATCTTGTCATTATAAGAAACCTGTATTGTATTTAGATTGTACAAGAGAAAATGTATTAGAAATGTTGCAGAGTTTTCAAGTAGAAGAACAGACGAAAGCATATGGCTTTGTATTGGAACAGGAGGGCATTACCATAGCAAAAAGAGTAGCACCACAAGAAATCAAAGGATGGCGAGGTCGTGGATATGAGTATATTGTCTGTGATTTTGGGAAACAGAGTTCAAATATTTCAGAATGTGCCTTTTCTACTTGTTTTTTGGTTGGTGCGATTACAAAGTGGACAATAGAACAATGGAAAAGGGAAGTAGCTTTATTGCCAACATTGCAAAAAATAGGAATTGCCTTAATCGGTGGAGAAAAAACACTGGCTCAGGAAGTTTTTGGAGAACGGTGCTGTATTCAAAACATATCCACTTATTTTGTTCCGTTCCAATTATCAAAATTATTTAGTAGACAAGTAAGATGTTTACTAAAGTAACAGTAACCTGTTGCAGTTTCAGAAGGAGAGAAAACTCGTCACACCTTATCCAATGAAAAAAGCAAAAGGTACAGCAAAAGAAAGAGAGAAGAAATCTTCAGCCGCTAAAAAAGAGTCAATTCTTCTCTCTTTCTAAAAATAAGTGAATAGTAATACTGTCATTCAAATAAAAAAAGCAGTATTAGAAATAGAATAGATAATATAGAAAAAAATTAATTTGTATAATATTGGGCTTGTGCATGCCATAGCTCATAATATTTTCCTTGTGTATTAGACAGAAGGTTTTGATGGCTTCCTGTTTGTACAATACTACCATTATCAAATACAGCAATTTTATCACAGAAACGGCAGGAGGCTAGTCGGTGACTAATATAGATAGCTGTTTTATCACCTGCGATTTGATTGAATTTGCTGTATATTTCATATTCTGCAATAGGGTCTAGGGCAGCAGTTGGTTCATCTAAAATAATAAAAGGTGCATCTTTATACAAGGCACGAGCTAAAGCAATCTTTTGTGCTTCACCACCAGAAATTTCAATTCCTTCTTTATCAAAATCTTGATATAAGTAAGTATCTAGACCTTTTGGAAGTGTAGCAAGTCGCTCTTCAAATCCAGCTTGTTTTAGACATTGTATGACTCGTTCTTTCTCATAGGAAGGACTAGCAGCAACATTTTGTCCTAAAGAGAAGGAGAACAAACGAAAATCTTGAAAAACTACAGAGAAAATAGACATATACTCATCATAATCATATTTTTTTATATTGACACCATTTAATAAAATTTCACCTTCAGTTGGGTCATATAGACGGCACATTAGCTTAATAAAGGTAGTTTTACCGCTGCCATTCATACCTACGACTGCTAGTTTTTCGCCAACTTTAAATTTTAGGTTTACATGACGCAGGGCATAAGTATCCATGTTAGGGTATCGAAACGAAACATTACGAAATTCTACATAATATTCATTATCATCCCGTTTTTCTACAGTGAGTGAACCTTGATACATAGTATTAGGAATGTCAAAGTAGGAAAAAAGTCGTTTTAGATAGTTATTGTTAAACAGAAGCGTTTGAATACAATGAATCAATCCTGAGACTGCTGTTAGCAATAGCATAATACAGGAAATATATTGGGCAATGGAGCCAACCGTAATATTTCCTTGGATAGCAGCAAAAATAAGGAGTATATAAGTACCAAATCGTAGTATATAATGCATGATAGTATCTGCAAGTTTAATGATTGATTTTTTTAAGTTCATTTGTAACGTTTTTTTGCACCATGCATTAAAGTTACTAGCACCAAAAGCTGTTAAACTTTCTGACATTCCATAAAGACGAATGTCTTTTCCATTGTTATAATCATTTAAGTATTGAAAGTATTTATTTGCAAGGATATTCAGTTCTACTCCTTCTTCAAAAAATTTATTTTGAACTTTTTCTGTTTTTTCTGTAGTATAGATGCCAATAAATATAGTAAAACATATATTAGCAATAAATATAAGTTTTATCCATAATGGAATGGCAGGAAGAAAAAAGAAGGATAATGTCAGTGAGATTGACATTATAATTTGGGTCGTGTGTGAAAGTAATTCTGGCACAAGACAAATGACATAAAAAAGACCATAACCCGATTGTGATTCCATTTGAATGCGTTCACAAAGTAAAGATACTTCTCTATTTTCAATGGATTCATATGCCATTTGCATTGCCTTTTGTGAGTACATCCAATTTCTATTTCGGTAACTGATATTCCAATAGATAGAACCTTGTGTTTGAATATAGGTAGTTAATAAATTCAAAACGAATACAATACCAACGGTTAGTACGACATAGGATACTAATACAGGGATAGGAGCATGAGCAAATAATGCATCAATCAGCCTAGCGGAATAGTAGATTGGTACATAAGGGAGTAAGGCACTAATGATATGATTAAGAACTAAATATATGGTATATTTTTGACCAAGTGAAAAAAATAATTTTACAGCCCTAATAAAAATAGAAATATGCTCGGATAATTTCATTACTCGATCCCTCCTTTATAGTCTTTTCGATACCAACAGCTTTGCATTTCGTATAGCTTGCTATATTCGCCACCGAAAGAAATTAATTCAGCGTGTGTTCCTTCTTCTGCAATTTTACCATTTTGTAAGTATAAAATTCTGTCACAAAATTGTGTAGAAGCTAAACGATGAGAAATAAACAATGATGTTTTTGTTTTGGTCATTTGGTGATATTGTAAATAAATTTCATTTTCTGCAATAGGGTCAAGAGCAGCAGTTGGTTCATCTAATACTAAAATAGGTGCATCCTTATAAAGTGCTCTTGCTAGTAAAAGCTTTTGTAATTCACCACCAGAAAGCTCAATGCCATTTTCATTTATTTGTTTATCTAGTTTTGTATGAATGCCTTCCGGGAGGGAATCTAGTTTCTTTCCTAGTCCAGCAAGACGAAGGCAATGTTCTGCTTTAGCAGAATCTTCGCATGTTCCAATTTGACTACAAACGGTTTCCGCAAGAGAGAAAAAAGCAGTTTGTACATCTTGGAAAACAGGAGAAAGTAAACGATAGTAGTCATTACGTGAAAATTTTCGGACAGAGATACCATTAATTCGGATATCACCTTTGGTTGGTAAATATAGTCCACACAGAAGTTTTACAAGTGTTGTTTTACCAGCACCATTTAAACCAACCAAAGCTACCTTTTCACCAGAACGAATCGTAAAATGGATATCTTGTAAGGTATCTTCTTTTGCACCATCATAACGAAAACTAACATGGTCAAATGTAATTTCTGGTGCAGTTTTAAGGTGTTCTTGTACATTTGCTTCTCTGGTTCCATCTTGTTCTGGAAGGTCCATATATTCCCGAAAATCGCACACATTTAGACTAGCAGTATGCATATTGTTCCATTCTGTTATAATATTTCCTATATAAGTAGCAAAATTAGAAATGGCAGCAAAGTATAATACAAATTGGTCAATGGAAATTTCTCCTTTTAAAATCATTGCAATCAGCATAACATAGGCTAAACTATCTCGAAGAAGAATTACAATTAAATTCGCAATCTGAGATAGGAAATTTCGCATACTCAGTTTTTGTTCCCATAAGCCTCGCTCTTTAGAGAGGTCTGTATATATTTGTTGAAACCAATGAGCCATTCCATAGATACGAATATCTTTTGAGGCAGAAAAGTCACTTGGTTTATTTTGTATATAACGTAACTTACTGTCAATATCTGTCCAATTGCTTCGATGATTATATTCCCATTGACGATAAGCGCGAGCACACAATAAATTTACAATTGGTGCAATCGTTAAAATTAGAATTAACCAAGGACTGACAAAAGAGATAACTGTACCAAATAGACAGTAGCAAATGACATTTTCGATTAGTTTTAAACTGCATTGTGGCATATCACACAGTGGTAGTTTATTATTATTCATTTGTATGGCAAAAGAAGCTCGGTCATATAAGTCTCGAATTTCTTTTTTTTCATAAACTTGAAAAAAAAGAGAACCCGTAGATTTTTTGTCAAGTTCTGAGATTTTTTGAAATCGATACTTATCCAAAAAAGCTTGGGAAATATTTCTAAAAAATAATTGTAGTATAGCAGCAAAAAGCATAAAAGCAATAAATGTCCCAACTTTAAAAGCCGCATGTTGTAAAGATTGTTGTTTTGTAACCTCTGCTATTACAAGGGAAGGTAAATAAATTCCTGACCAAGCCATAAATACATTGATTGGTACTTCTAGTGCAATTAGTATAAAAGAGAATGGTGCATTTTTTAACATTCCCCGAAAACTCCAAATAGCATTGCTAAAAGCAGAAGTATATGGTTTCTTTTTTGTTTTCAAAATAATCACTCCTTTCGTAGCAGATTATAACATAAGAAAATAGAAAAAAAGAAATCGTGCACGAATTGCTTTTTTCCGTGCACGAATTGTATAATTGTATTACTCTATTGCTGGGACTAAAAATTCAGAGGTAAATGCTCCATCCTCACTGTTATATTTACACCAACCACCATATTTTTTCAAAATAGCTTCTGCACGGCGTAAGCCAAATCCGTGAATGCCACTTTTTTGGGAAGAAAATAGACTTCCTAATTTTTGTTTTTTCTTTCCAGCAGAATTTAGCATGGAAAAGTATAACATCTTCCCTTTCATACCAATGAAAATACGAATAAATCGTTCTTGTGTAACTACACAGCAAGCTTCAATCGCATTGTCTAAAAGATTGCCAATAATAATACTTAGCTCTACATCAGACAATAAAAGGACATCTGGTACATTCGCTTTGATTGTAATCGCAATATTTTTTGATTTTGCTTGTGCTATTTTTGCTGATAGAATAGCATCCAATGATATATTACCTGTTTTTAGTAGCGTATCTACATTCATAAGTTCCTTGTCTAGGTTTTCAATATATGCTAATGCTCTTTCCACTTCGCCAGCTTCTAGTTGAACTTTTAAAGTTTGCAGATGATGGTGGAAGTCGTGTTTGTAACCTCGCATTTCTTGATGAATACTTCTTACCTCACCTAAATGTTGTGCAGATTGTTCCGTTTGGTATTCTACCAATTTTAAATAAGTTCTTTTTTGCATAATATCCTCTTAATTGTGTTCAATAAACGCACGGTTAATTTCATCATATTTTCCTCTTGCAACAGGTAATTCTATCATTCCCCCAATAGTAACACAAGTACGGGAAATTTTAGTAATTGCTTTTAAAGAAACAAGATAGGAACGATGAACTCGAAAAAAGGTATCACTTAGTTTGTTCTCAAAGGCGGTCATACTTTCTTTGATTTTGTATTCTTTTGTTTTTGTATGGATAGATAAATAATGAAGAAAGGATTCGACATATAAAATATCAGTTTCATATAATTTTATTGTTTCACCATCACAGGTAATAAGGATGGAAGGTGGTGTAATAGACAATTTTTCTGCTGCTTTGGAAAGAACCTGTAATAGTTTTTCTTTACGGATAGGCTTTCCTAAGTAATGCAGAGCGTCTACTTCATAGCCTTCGCTAATAAACTCAAAATGAGAGGTAATAAATATAATTTCAACTTGATGATTATTTTTGCGAATATGTTTCGCAAGTTCAATTCCGGACATGGTATTCATTTCTACGTCAAGTAATAGAATATCAAAATCACTATTCTCAACATAATGAAACAAGAAGTTTTCCGCAGAAGAAAAAGTGGATAGTTCTACAGAATGATTGGCTTCTTTTGCCCATTGTAAAGATAGGTTAGATAGAGATTGTCTATCCTCCTCTAAATCATCACAGATAGCAATTTTGTACTTCATATTTTTATTCTCTTTCTTAAAAAATACTATAATTTGGGACAAGAATTATTATAACATATAGTTATAGAATTTTCTATATGCTTTCTTGTAGACAGTGGTCGAAAAATTTGTTATACTTTTGTTGAAAATGATGTTAGAATGAGGTAAAACGATATGGAAAAGGCATTAAAAATTAAACTGCTGATGGGTACGGTTTTTGTATGTATTTTTATTACCGCATTAGCAATTACATTAGTTGAAAGATATACACCAAGTGAAACAATGCGTACTCTAGATAACTATTATGATGTAGCTCCTGACGAAGCAGTAGTTCTTCTAGAAAATGAAATTTTTGAAGAGCGAGCATTGCTTAGAGATGGTGGTGTTTACTTGCTTTATTCTACAATGCTTGATATGGTAGATACAGAGTACTATTTAGATAAAGAAGAAAATTTACTTAGTTATGCCCTTCCAGAGGCGTTAATTTGTGTAGAGGAAGGAAAAGATTATTATTATAGTAATGAAGAAGTATGTCAAATAGGACATCCTATTTTAGTAAATTTAGAGGATAGATATTATATTTCTTTGGAATTTATATCAAAATTTTCTGATATGGTATACCAATTTTATGAAAACCCAAATCGTGTTGTAATACAACATCAGTGGACCGATTTTTTGTATTATGATACAGTAGCAGAAGAAACTCCAATTCGTTTTGAACCAAATATTAAGAGTGATATTTTACGATTAGCAACAGCAGGGGAGAGATTGTATTATATTGGAGGAACGGGTTCAGGTGGAAGAAGTTTTCTTAAAGTAATGACAGAAGATGGTATTTTTGGTTATGTGCAGAAGAAATTTCTTGGAGAGTCCTATTATTTTGCAAGACAAAGTACTTATGAAGAACCAGTATATACTTACACAGAATTAGTGGAGAAGGTTCGCCTTGGTTGGCATTTAGTGACTGTGCCAAAGGCAAATGATAACTTAGTACAAGTAGTGCAAAATGCCAAAGAAATGAATGTGATTTCTCCAACATGGTATCGTTTAATAGATACAGAAGGAAATTTTAGTTCCTTAGCAAGTACCACATATGTGCAAAAAGCACATGACATGGGATTGCAAGTTTGGGCATTGATTGACAATTTTGATTC
>CALAEX010000056.1 GCA_937891165.1 uncultured Lachnospiraceae bacterium
AAAAAAATATTGTTTTATGAGTCAAAAATGTTACAAAAAAGCTTGACCACAACAAGAAATACACCGAGGTCAAGGAACTGGATGCCGAAATTATCCGAGCTTTGGTGGAACGCATCGATGTATTCACACCGGAGAAGGTGCCGGGTACCAGAACGAAAAAGCAGACCATTCTCATCCATTGGAACTTTATCGGTGCAGTTGACCTGCCCAAAGAACAGAAAAAATCGGCATAGCCGGATTTATCCAAACTATGCCGATATTTTCCAAGAATTAAAATCCCTTAGTGAGACACCCTTTTCTTGCTCTTTTTTGTTGCAGTCGCATCTACTGTCTTCGTTTCTTTACTGCTCTCCACAGTTTCCACTTTTACTTCATTATTTGAATTTTCCATCTTATGTCACCTCATTTTTTCCTCTTTAATTTTCACAATACTCCATCACTTTTTTAACTAATGCCTTTGCCATCTTTCGAATGATATCTTGCATATCATTATATAATTTAAAAAATACTTCTTGTATTTCTCCTTCATCCTCGCTGTCTATCGCTGGTTTAATTATTTCAAATAACCATTCATGGAGTTTTTCATGTCCTTCTTCAATAACTTCTTCTTCATCCAATACATCTTTATAAATCACATAGTAGGAATCCAATTCTAACATATGGTAATAGACTTCTTTTGATTCTTCCATTAGTCCTTCTATATCTACTTCACCTGTACGAAATTTAAGCAATGGCTCCATTGTTACATGAAAGATTCGATACACGTTATACAAAAGGTCACCATATTTTTGTGTAATTTCTTTTCTATAACGATACTTTTCTTCCTTTTGCTTTTTGATAGAATTTACCCATAACTCAATCAAGCAAACAACTCCACCACTACAAAGCGAAGTTATCACGACTAATAAAACTTCTACATCCTCTTTCTATCAACCATTCCTCAGCATAAGAACCTTTTTCCACAATAAAATGTAACATTTTTTATCCCTAATAAATGAATTTTTTAAATCGAGTAGGAGGAAGTTTCTCAAATTTAGAAACTTCCGTCCTCTCACACCACCGTACGTACCGTTCGGTATACGGCGATTCAATTAACTTAACAAGTAACACACTTTTCTGTGTAGTAATCTAACATGGAGACTAGCCCAAATCGGGTTAGTCTTTCTTTTGTGACAGCTATATTCATCACTCCTCGTTGACATACAAATGCTATTCTTGCTCCCGAATATGCTGTCGCAAATGCTCTTTTACGATTTATTCCTAGTTTCATAAGATTCTTTGCTCTATTTTGTGCTGTTTTCCAGTGTTTCCATATACACATACGCAATCTAAATCTTATGTGCGAATCTAGTTTCTTACATAAGTTTTTCATCATTCCAATCTTGAAATAATTAATCCAACCTCGTATTAATTCGTTTAACTTCTTGACTTTGTGTACATTGTCCACTCCCCAACTTCGACTCGTTAATTTCTTGGCTTTCCTTTTGAACTTTTCCACTGACTTTGTATGTGGTCTTGCTTTATATTCTTTTGCAAATGAATCATAATAAAAGCCGAATCCCAAATATTTTATTCCTTTGGGTTTATCTATCTTGCTCTTAGTTATGTTAACTTTCAAACCTAGCTTTTCTTCTATATATCTTGAAACACTTTTCATTACTCTTTCTGCTGATTGTTTGCTTCCTACCATTATGATACAATCATCTGCATACCTTACAAAGTTTAGTCCCCTTTGTTCCAGTTCTTTATCTAACTCATTCAACATGATATTTGACATCAGTGGTGAAAGATTTCCCCCTTGTGGAGTTCCTATCACAGAATCTTCATATTCATCCTCTACCATAATTCCACTTACTAAGTACTTTCTTACGATAGAGATTACATCTCCATCTTTAATGGTTCTTCCCATGATTGTCATTAACTTGTCGTGATTTACTGTGTCAAAGAACTTTTCTAGGTCAATATCCACTATCCAACTATATCCATCATTCATCATTTCTAGTGCTTTTAGAACTGCTTGTTGGGCACATCGGTTTGGTCGAAATCCATAACTATGCTCATGAAACTGTTCTTCAAATATAGGAGTAAGTACCTGTGCGATTGCTTGTTGTATGAATCTATCTGTCACTGTTGGTACTCCCAGTTTTCTAATTCCACCATCTGATTTTGGTATTTCCACTCGTCTTACTGGTTGTGGTTTATATTTTCTTGTTCGCAACTGTTCTTTAATGGTTTCGCCGTTTTCCGAAAGGTATTCTTTCAATTCTGTGTACTCCATTCCGTCCACTCCTGATGCTCCTTTATTTCTTACGACTTGCAGATATGCTGTGTTAAGGTTATCCTTATCTAATATCTGCTCCATGAGATTACTTGTGTTCATGCGTTGTTTCCTTTCTGCTCCTTTTACCTTTGCCACCTTTGACGTTATCGACAGATGTTGCTCTGGCTACGAAGTGGAACTTACTTCAACTGATTAATTGTTCACCCCTTCACTCCATTTCCATTACAGAAACTTCCTCGCTACTATGGGTTCTGCTGACTTCTCATAGTTCGTTGTTACTATGTTCTTGAAAAAAACACCTATGAGACCTCCCCGATTAAGGTACGTACTCTTTCTCCTCATCTATTCGCCACATTTACTCATACTTCCAGCAACTTTTGGACTTCATCTCTTTTGGCAGACTTATCCGTATTTCTGAGCCTTATATGTGATTCCTGTTCGTCGAACCAAGGATTTGCCTACAACTTCCTTTAGATTCCACTTCACAATGGACACCCTTGTTGTTCCGCTATGTGTTTCCTCGTTGCCCAGGCACACTCGGGACTTTCACCCGTTAGAGAACGCCCATGTCGGGCAAACCAAAAAAAAGCAGTTTTCAACCTTCCCTTAAGTTGAAAACTGCTTAAATTTTATTCTTTTAATAAATCGAACTTCCTGCGGTATATCCTGTAGACCATGCAATCTGCAAGTTAAATCCTCCTGTCATTGCATCGACATCTAGTACTTCTCCTACAAAATAAAGTCCTTTTACAAGCTTTGACTCCATCGTAGATGGTACAATTTCCTTTACGGAAATTCCTCCTTTTGTAATCACAGCTTCTTTATAATCTCTTAGTCCTGTAATATGCAATGTTAAATGCTTCAACAAATACCCTAATTGTCTACGTTCTTCTTTGGAAATCGCATTTACTTTCTTTTCTGCATCAATACCAGAAAGTGCTATGATAACTTCAATCATGCGTTGTGGCAATAATTGATTTAACGAATTTTTAAAGCTTTTATTTTTTGCTTCTTCAAAATCGGATAAAATTCTAGCGTCTACTTGTTCCTCTGTTAATGCTGGTTTTAAATCAATTTGAAGGATTGGAAGTTCTTTTCCCTTTAACACTTGCTCTGCAACATAACTGCTTGCACTTAAAATCAGTGGACCACTAACTCCAAAGTGAGTAAATAATAGTTCTCCTCTATCCGAATATAATACTTTTTTTCCTTGCACTAATTTGACTTCTATGTTTTTTAAGGTTAGACCCATCAAATCTTTCGCAAATTCTTCCTCTACATTTAATGCCACTAACGAAGGAGACAACTTTGTTACCGTATGTCCAAGTTCCTTGGCAAAACGATAGCCATCTCCTGTAGATCCTGTACTTTGATACGATAAACCACCTGTTGCTACAATACAAGCGTCTGCTTCCATTTCTTTCTGATTTCCATATACAATTTTCTTAAATTGTCCTGCTTCTTCTACAATTTGTCTTACTTCTGTATTAAGATAAATAGAAACTCCTAACTGTTCCAAATACTTTTGCAATACTTTGATAACATCCGAAGAATGGTCAGACTCTGGAAATACTCGCATACCTCTTTCTGTTTTTAAGGACAAACCAATGCGTTCAAAAAAATCCATGACTGCCATATTGTCTAATGTATGAAAAGCACTATATAAAAACCTTGGATTTGTCACAATTTGCTTCATCAAATCTTCCATTTCACAAGCATTGGTAATATTACAACGTCCTTTGCCTGTGATAAACAATTTCTTTCCCAACTTTTCATTCTTTTCAAATAAATGAACTTCGTTTCCATTCTCTGCTGCGGCTACTGCTGCCATCATGCCAGCTGCTCCACCACCTACTACAATTACTTTACTCATCTTTCCCTCACATTAACGATTCTTATATACAAAACGGTAAGCATAAAACTTTATGCTTACCTTTCAATATATACTTCATCAAATTCAAATTCTAAATGTCCTGTCTGATAAGCTTTTCCTTCAATACGATAAATAATTTTTTTACAATCCAAAAGATTGTCTAAAATGCTTTGTCCAATAATATCAAGAATCGACCCTTCTACTGAAGCCCCTACTCCACAAACAGGTGCGGCATCCTCTACAAAATCTACAATAACAGCATCCTCTTGTGTAAAAATTTCATTAATTCCTATATAAAAACCACTATCTTCCATAGCGGCTACTACATGTTCTACAATTACCTCTGCGTTTAATTCACTCTCCAGCATTAAAACAGTTACTGCTTCTTTTTCCAAACTATCTGAATCCAATGTATAAATCGTAACTTCCATATTAGCTGGCGGAGCAATCGTAGGCTTTTCCTTGCTTGGTGTTTGGGAAAGAGACTTGGAAATAAATGGTGTTACTGTAACTTCTACTTCTTCTTGCTCTCTTTCCAAACTACAACCTGATACCAATACTGCCACACAGAGACATAACATGACATACATAATATTCTTTTTCTGCATGATATGTTCCTCCTTTACTATTTCAAGATTTACCATACCAAATAACTATGTCATTTATGTGTTATAAGCTTATTTTGTATTTAACCAAATCAAATAAGTCCTCCACAAGGGATACGTAAAGTATTAAGTAATAGGCTAGGACTTATTTGTGTTAGGTGGAGTACAAGCTCCACCTAACAAACCGCAATAGCGGTTATTTGGTTACGAGTAAGTAGCGAAGCGGATTACGAGTATCTACTTGACTACACTACGATTCTTAATTAAATAATCCATCATAGAAATGACAGTAAGAGCAAAGGACAACCAAATAAAAATAGTTTCCAAAGTACCAAACCATACATAATCTAAATGTAAAATTAACAATACACACATAATCATCTGTGCTGTTGTTTTAAATTTGCCCCAGTAACTTGCTGCTAATACAAGACCTGCATCGGAAGCTACTTGACGAAAACCACTAATAATAAATTCTCTTGCAATAATAACTATCACTACAAGCAAAGGAATCGTATCTTGTGCTACAAAACAAATCAATGCCGTACACACTAAAAGTTTATCTGCTAAAGGGTCCATAAACTTTCCAAAATTCGTAACTAAATTGTACTTTCTTGCGATATGACCATCTACAGCATCCGACAAACAAGCAATAACAAAAATCGTAACTGCAATAACATTATTTGCTGGAATCGTATCAATCAAATAAAATACTAAAAATACAGGTATCATACACATTCTGAAAATTGTAATCTTATTTGGTAAATTCATACTTTTACATCCTTTCCTATCAATTACTAAGTATCTTTTGCAAAAGCAAAATAAATAAGGATTCTACAATGCTTTAATCTAGTTCGGAAATAGCCTCTCCAACTAAATCATATTCTTTTGCCTGCGTAATTTTTACATCCACAAATTCTCCAGATAAATAAGAATCTCTCGAATGTACAAAAACAAGACCATCAACATTTGGTGCATCCATATAAGAACGCCCAATAAAAATATCTTCTTCTGGTAATCTTCCTTCTATCATTACCTTAATTGTCTTTCCAACCTTTTCTTCTCCACGACGTTTGGATACTTCTTGCTGTAGCTTCATCAGTTCTTTTTGTCGCTTTAATTTTACTTTCTTTGTAATTTGCCCTTTCATTTTTGCCGCTGGTGTATTTTCTTCCTTGGAATAAGTAAACACACCTAACCGTTCAAATCCTGCACGTTGCACAAAATCTAACAATTCTTGATGTTCTTCTTCTGTTTCTTGTGGAAAACCAGTGATTAACGATGTTCTAAGTGCAATATCAGGAATTTCTTTTCTTAGTTTCTCTATCAACTCTACTAATTCTCTGTGGTTTGTACGGCGACCCATTCTCTTTAATACGGTATCTGAAGAATGTTGAATTGGCATATCTAAATAATGACAAATTTTCGACTGACGTTTTATTGTTTCTATCAATTCTTCTGTAATTTCTTCTGGATAGCAATACAATAAACGAATCCATTCAATTCCATTTATTTCACAAAGTTTATCTAATAACTCTGGAAGCATTTTTTTACCATACAAATCAACACCATAAATGGTTGTTTCCTGTGCAATTAAAATCAGTTCTTTCACACCGCCTTCTGCTAGAAACTGTGCTTCTTTCACTAAACGCTCCATTGGAACACTACGGAACTTTCCACGCAACGATGGAATAATACAATACGTACAATGTTTGTCACAGCCTTCTGCTATCTTTAAATAGGAATAATACCCACCTGTTGTATTGACACGATTTGTTTCTGGTAATGGTAACGCTTGCAAGTCAGCATATTGCTCTACCTGCTTCCCTTCTAAGGAATTCTCTATTGTTTCTACTATTTTATCTGTTGCTGTTGTACCAAGCACTGCATCCACTTCTGATATTTCTGCTAAAATTTCTGATTGATATCGTTGAGCCAAACACCCTGTCACAAGCAATACTTTTAATCTTCCTACTTGCTTATACTCTGCCATCTCTAAAATCGTCTGAATACTTTCCTCTTTAGCATCATGAATAAAGCAACAAGTATTAATCACAATAATATCCGCTTCTGCTTCTTCATTCGTCAAAGAATATCCTTTATCCCGTAACAATCCCAACATCACTTCACTATCCACTAGATTTTTGTCACAACCTAATGATACAAATAATACATTCATTCTTTTTCCTTTCTAATGTCTCGTTGCAGCTTCCAAACAATTTTTCATTAACATTGCAATCGTCATTGGTCCAACTCCGCCTGGCACTGGTGTAATATTCCCTGCTACTGGTTCTACAGATTCAAAATCTACATCCCCACAAAGTTTCTTTCCTTCTAAACGATGAATACCAACGTCAATTACAGTTGCACCTTCTTTGACATACTCTGCTGTGATAAATTTAGGCTTGCCCATTGCTACAATTAAAATATCTGCTCTTTTTGTCACTTCTTTTAAATTTGCTGTTCTAGAATGACATACAGTTACCGTTGCATTCTCTCTTAACATTAAAGCTGCCATTGGCTTACCAACAATATTACTACGTCCTACAATGACACATTCTTTTCCTGCCATTTCTACTCCAGAACGCTTTAATAATTCAATAATTCCTGCTGGCGTACAAGAAACAAAACCTTCTTCCCCAATCCATAAGTTTCCTGTATTCACTACATGAAATCCGTCTACATCTTTCTTTGGAGAAATCGCCTCAATTACTTCATCTTCATCTAAATGCTTTGGTAATGGAAGCTGTACTAAAATACCATCCACATCTTCTGCATGATTTAAAGAATCAATTACCTCTAATAATTGTTCTCTTGTTGTATCTTCAGGAAGTTCATAAGAAAGGGAACGAAATCCTACATACTCACACGCTTTCTTTTTATTTCCTACATAAACAGAAGAAGCAGGGTCATTTCCTACTTGAATCACTGCTAAAGTTACTTCCTTTCCTTCTTTTTTCATTTGCTCCATTGTCAGCTTAATTTCATCCTTTATTTGTGCTGAAATTACCCTTCCATCAATAATACTTGCCATAATATCCTCCTTATAATATTTATTCAAGCGGACATTCGTAATCCGCTTCGCTACTTATATATTATATTACATCAATGGTGCTAATACACGCAATACTGCTTGCATTAAACGCATTACTACACGTTTTTGCGTTAGGGCATAAGTTTGTTGTGTAGAATGCTCCATCGTTTCCAATAAATCTTCTTTTACTTCTTGTACTACAGAAGTACCATAAAAAAATACACCACATTCAAAATGTAAATACAAACTTCGATAATCCATATTGATTGTACCAACAATTGCAAATTTATCATCACACACAAATGACTTTGCATGTACAAACCCTGGATTATATTGATAAATTTTTACCCCACCATTCACTAACTGCGAGTAATAAGACTGTGTTAAAATATATACATATCGTTTATCTGGAATCCCAGGAGTAATAATTCGAACATCCACTCCCCTTTTTGCTGCCAATAAAAGAGCTGTCATCATTTCATTATCAATGACAAGATATGGCGTTGTCAAATAAATGTAATCCTGTGCTCCATTTATCATATTTAAAAAGACAGATTCTGATACATTTTCTTTATCTAATGGAGAATCTCCGTATGGCTGAACATAACCTCTATTTTTTATTACAACATCATTGTCTATACTTGGCATATATTTACGCACATCTTCTGTTTTACTATTTTTTATACTATTCCAAGTAATTAAAAACATTGCTGTCAAGTTCCAAACAGCATCCCCTTGTAGCATAACACCTGTATCTTTCCAGTAACCAAACCGTTCTTTTTCGTTAATATATTCATCTGCAATATTAAAACCACCTGTAAAACCCACTTTACCATCAATTACTGTAATTTTTCTATGGTCTCTATGATTCATTACTAAAGAAAAGAAAGGAATGACAGGATTAAAAGCTCCACACTGTATGCCCATCTGCTCTAAACTTTCATAATATTTATATGGCAGCAGTGCTACACAACCCATATCATCATAAATAATTCGCACTTCTACTCCCTCTAGCACTTTTTGATTTAAAACTTCTAGAATTTTCCCCCACATTCCTCCTTCTTCCATAATAAAATATTCCATAAAAATAAACTTTTTTGCTTTTTTGAGTTCTTCTATCATGACAGGAAAACAATCTTCTCCACTTTTAAAATACTCTGCCTCCGTATTTTCATAAGCTGGATAATGAGCAAAATCATTGATATATTTCATTTGCCCATAAGCAATTCTATCTTTTTCTTTTATCCTATCTAATAAATCTTCATCTGCTATCGAAAACGCAGAAATTTTTGCCGCTGCTTTATCCATCTTTCTACGCATTCCTTTGGTTGGACGTTTATCTCCAAAACAAAGATATAAAATACCACCAAAGATTGGAAATAACATAATTGGAATAATCCACGCCAACTTATATGCAGGATTATCATCCTTACTTACAATGTAGAGCAATACACAAAAACTAATCAACTCCAAAAACAGATTTAATACTCTAGAATAGTCTACCAATTTTGTAAACATACTGATTGCCCATAAAATTTGAAGTAAAATTAAAAACCCTACTACTACAACCCTCTTTTGCGAAAGTTTTAAAATCTTAACTAACATTCTTCTTACTTTCCTTTCAAAACAAGATTACTCTATATCATATGTTCTAAAATAACATTGTACCTTACAGTTTAAAAAAAGTCTAGTATCTCATCTGTCAATTTTTTATAAACTCATGCATATACTAGAACTGAATCAAATCAATCTGAGGTTTACATCCATGGATTACAGTAAAACACACTATTATAAGTATACTGCACCTTCTACGGCAAAACAAGCAAGAAGTACCATTCCTGTTTTTGAAGTAGATGACGTACCAGCTAGCCCAGGCGAAGGTCCTGCCGGTTCACAAACACCATCCTTAGAACCAAATCTTCCAGATGAAGGTCCAACTACATTCCCAACTCCTTCTGTTCCTCCTACTCCATCTGTACCATCTATGCCAACCGTTCCGCCATCTGGTGGAGTAACTACACCATCACAACCTAATACTGGCAACAATAACAATGTTTTTTGGAGCTATACCTGGATTGCTCCTTTATTTAATAACATAGCTTCTGTTGCTCAAGCCAGATTCTACAATGTAAATGCTATGATGGAACCTGTTGATATTTATCTCAATAATCAACTTGTCGTTTCCGACTTGGACTACAGCGAGTATACAGACTTCCTTTACATTATTCCAGGTTATTACACGGTAACTATTTATCGCCGTACCAATCCAGGCTATCCACTCTTAAATGTACGAGTAAACTTCGCACGAAACTCTACCTGTATGGTATCTCTGATTGGAAATGTAGACAACGCAGGACTTCAATTTATTTGCTAAACTAAAGTAAAATATCTACTAAAAACAACAACAAACTTGTCATAACGTTAATTCGAAGCAAAAGCCTTCCTCTTTGTAGATACTTTAATAGTATCTACAAAGAGGAAGGCTTAATTAATGAATAATACTCTCTTTTAATTAAGAAAATAACAGATAGATCAACGTCAACACCAACCCAATACAAAACAGCAACAACCCAAAAGATACACTTCTTCCTACAATCGCAATCGTTGTATCTACTTCCATATTTCTAATCGCCAATAAATTTACAAACGATTTTTGAATTGGATGTTTTCTATAAACAGTTACATTTAATATTGCCACTATTTTATCCATTACTGTACCTATTGCATAAGATAATCCTGTACCAACAGCAACAGGACGTTTTTTCTTCTTTGGTTTCAATACATTACGTTGTAAAACTAAAGAAAAGAAATCCGTTAATTTATCTAAAACACGGCTAAAAAATCCACAAACAAATGGTAAAAAATGAAGCAATATTGGCTGGTATATATTTTTCTCTAAATCAAACCAAGCTGGCCATCTGTCTACATAAACTTTTTTTCCTTTTACTTTTTCCATTAAAAAAATACGAATCAAACAAAAGTATAAAAACAAACCAATAGAAATGGATATGACTGCACCTTTTAAATTCGTCCAAATAAAATAGTGAACTGCTCCATGATGGCTTTCTGTTACTGCTGTTTCCGCCAAGCGTCCGAAAACCGCAATATGATCCATCGTCTGATTTGGAGTTAATCCAAGTACCAATAAAAGAACCGCTGGCACTAAAATTACCGCAATGGATGCTTTAGAACACATTGGTTTCTCCTTTGCTTCCCCATCTTCTATAAACACTGCAATATATAACTTCAACATATAAGCAAAGGTCATACCACCTGTAAACAAGAACAATGCTTCTGCTAATTTTACAAGAAAATGCAGTTGTTCCATTCCTACCATTGTTGCCAATTCTGCCATATATTCTACCATACTTTCATGAATCAGTGTTTTACTAACATAACCACTTCCAAGCGGAATGCCCGCAATACTATATGCACCTATTGCAAATGCAATATGCAATAATGGCTTATTCTTTCCATATCCTCTAATTTCATTTAAATTAAGCGAATGTGTCTTCATATAAATAACTCCAGCAGTTAAAAATAAGACAAGCTTAATTAAAGAGTGATTTAACATATGAAGAAGTGTACCATTGATAGCAAGAGAATTTTCATGTAATACAGTATACATAGCAATTCCTGTAATAATAAATCCCATTTGTGATACAGAAGAACAAGCCAACGTTTTCTTAAAGTTAATCGAAAACAGTGCAAGAAATGCTCCCGTAAACATAGTTAGAATACCAATGGCAAGTAACATAAGCCCCCATACTTCATTATGCAGAAACATCTGACCTGTCACAATCAGAATCCCAAAAATACCCATCTTTGTTAATACACCTGACAAAATCGCACTGGCTGGTGCGGGTGCTACGGTATGAGCTTTTGGCAACCAAACGTGTAATAAAAACAGACCTGCTTTTGCTGCAAAACCAACGCTAATCAAACAACCTGTGACAAATGTATGTTCTCCACCATGGTATTGCATCATAATACCCATAAGCATAACAAGACCACTAATCACACCTATGCCAAGATATAATTTTCCTGCATGAATACTGCCCTCGTTTTCTTCCTGAATAACCCATACAAAAGAAGCAAACGACATCAATTCAAAGAAAATAAAGGTTGTATAAAGGTCTGCGGACAATAACACTCCTGCTACTGCTGAAAGAGTAAATAACCAAAACAAATAATATCTATTGCGGTTTCTTCCATGTCCCATATATTCTTTAGAAAAAATACTTGCTATCATCCACATAAACGAAGCAATCACTAAATACAGACAACGAAAACCATCGGTTGTAAAATAAAGTCCAAGCCCACAAACATTCTCTACTTCAATAAAAACAGATTCTCCACTAGAAATATAAAGCATCAATAACAATAAAGATAATACAAACTCTATTGCTGTAACACTAATCACAGAAATATCTCTTGTATTCTTATTTGTTCTTCCAATGAGATAACTAACCAATGCTCCAATTGTAGGGAGAAATAATAACAACCATACTACTATTATACTCATAACTCTCCCCTCCTTATCATAATCCAAAGGCTATCTTTTCTAAATACTGAACCAATGGAATAGAAAACATACCAAGAAATACAATAACAACACATAAAATAATCATAGGTGCTTTCATTGCATAACCATGTGGTTCTTCTACATGTTCTATTATCTTCATATCAAATCCAGGTCCTGGAAAATATGCTTTAATCACAATCGAAAGCAAATACATCGAAGTCAATACGGCTGAAATTAATAATATAACAATTCCAACAAAAGCAAAAGGTTCTGAACTAGATGCTGCTGCTGTTATTAAATTCCATTTACTAATAAATCCTGCAGTTGGTGGAACACCAATCAATGCCACAGAAGCTAACGTAAAACAAGCAAATGTAACCTTCATTTTCTTTCCAAATCCAAATAAATTATCGACATAATTCTTACCTGTTTGGAATAATACGGTTCCTGCTACATAAAACAGTGTAATCTTAATAATACCATGACATATCATATGAGATAAAGAACCTACCATACCTTCTGGTGTCATCAAAGAAGCTCCAAAAATCATATACGAAAGATTACTAATAGTTGAATAAGCTAATCTTCGTTTAAAGTGCTGTTCTTTTAATGCCATACCAGAACCGTACAAAATGGTAATCATGGCTACTCCCATTACTACATACTGAACCCAAGTACCTTTTAAAAACTCTGTTCCAAACGAATAATATGTAATACGAAGTATTGCAAATGCTCCTGCGTTTACAACAGCTACCGCATGTAATAGAGCAGTTACTGGAGTTGGTGCTACGGAAGCAGACGGAAGCCACCCATGAAACGGAAAAATGGCCGCCTTTACACCAAATCCAAACACAGCAAATAAATAAACAACTAATAAAATTTCTCGTTGGCGTTCTGTTACCGTATTCCCAATAATACCACCTAATTTAAACCATGTAATACCATCACAATAAGTACTTAATACAATCATTCCAAGAAAAGCAAATGCTGCTCCACCAATCGAATACAATGCATATTTTCGTCCAGCATATAAATTCTTTTCTTTCATACCATGCATTACAATTGGTAATGTTACTAATGTTAAAAACTCATAGAAGAAATACATTGTAATTAAATTAGCAGCAAAAGAAACACCAATCGTAATACCATATGTCATCATATAAAAAGTAAAAAATGTATTTTCTTTTCCTTCATGCTTCATATATTGAGAAGCATAGCAACAAGCAAGTGGCCATAAAAAAGCAACTAAACAGGCAAACACTCTGCCCATACCATCTAATCTCAAGCAGATGGGCATTTCACTAGATAACCAAAAAATAGTAAAACGCTCTGTTTCTGAAAGTAAGGCACACAAAGCTACAATAAAAAGTGAATTGATTGCTGCTGTCACAATCACATACCATGTTCTTTTTTTTCCATCTTTAAAATTCAGCAGGGGAATTATCGCACCTGCAAGAATTGGAAACAAAATGGGTAATAATAATAATGCATTCATGC
Organism: uncultured Lachnospiraceae bacterium; assembly: GCA_937891165.1. Taxonomy (GTDB): domain Bacteria; phylum Bacillota; class Clostridia; order Lachnospirales; family Lachnospiraceae; genus SIG299. The sequence goes on from CALAEX010000056.1 coordinate 13,813, forward strand.
TCTCCCCTCCTAAAATAATAGTCCTTGAAATTCTGTAAACATAGATAATAAACCTTCTGGCCAAATACCAAACAAAACAATCAAAATTGCAAATGCCACTAATGGAACAAACATACAAAGACTTAACTTTTGTTTCTTTAAATTTGCATAGTCAAATGTTTCTCCTGGGAAAAATCCCCCTATGACAATCGAAAACAAATAACCCGCAGTCAATAACGCACTAATTAATAAAATGGCTGGTCCTAAATATTTCACAACTACAATACCACTTTCTAATGCACCCTGACATAAATACCATTTACTAATAAACCCACACATTGGTGGAATACCAACTAAGCCAAGAGAAGCAATCGTAAATGTCCACATGGTCACTGGCATTTCTTTGCCAATCCCAACTAATTCTTTCACTTTTATCTTTCCTGTGTTATAAATAATTGCACCTGCATCTAAAAACAACGTACACTTAATCACAGAATGACATACCATATGTAGTAAAGAACCTACCAAAGCAACAGGATGCATTAAGGCAATACCAAACAATACATAAGATACTTGACTTACAGTAGAGTATGCCAAACGCTTTTTTAATAAGGTTTCTTTATAAGCTAACATCGAGCCCATAAAAACAGTTACTAATGACAAAGCAAGAAAAGCATATTGTACCCAAGTACCAGAAAGTACCTCTACACCAAACAAATAAAAAACAACTCGAATAATGCCTAAAACACCTGTCTTTGTAATCACACCTGATAATACGGCACTTGCTGGTGCTGGTGCTACAGGATGAGCCGATGGCAACCAAGCGTGCATTGGAAACATACCTGCTTTTGTACCAAATCCTACAATCATTAAAAATGCAGAAAACAATAAAATTCCTTCTTTCCCTGCTGGTAATCCTGACTCAAAAATTCCACCACTTATAAATTGAAGTGTTCCTCCTACCGAATATAAAAAAGTAAAACCAAATAAGGCAAAGGAAGCACCTGCAATCGAATAGAATAAATACTTCTTTGCTGCAAAAATAGCTTCTTTTGTCATTGTATGTAATACAAATGGCATAGAAAGCAATGTCATAAACTCATAAAATAAGTAAAAGCTCACTAAATTACCCGCAAATCCTACTCCTGTCATGACACCTAATACCATTAAATAAAAGCCATAAAAAGTAGCTCCACTTAAACTTCTTGTATGTTCTGCCACATGTTCCATTTCTTCTTCATGCTTCATATATTCAAATGAAAAAATACCAACAAGAAGCCATACAATTGTCAATAATCCAGTAAATAGAATAGACATTCCATCTATTTTAAAAAGAATAGGTATATCCTTCGTTAAATTCCAAAAAATCACTTCTTGATTTTTTCCTTGCCATGCTAACATTACTAACACGAATTGGATTATCATTACTGCAAGTACGCCTTGATTTCTTTGCTTCTTGCTATTGATTTTATTTTGGCTAAACAGTAACACAAGTCCACATATGACAGGAAAAAGTACAGGAAGTATTACTTGTATTGTTGTTAAAAACTGATTCATTCTCCTGCTCCTCCTTAGCTAAACATCCCAAGTCCTGTCTGAATTCCTTTAATTACAATATCAGAACAAGTACCAAAAAACAAATTCAATGCAATAAAACCAATCATAGCAATTGTATAAATCAAAGAAAAATGACTTACATTTTCTTTTTCACTAGATGGAGTATAAATACAAATAATCGCACGGAAAAAATACCATGCATTTAAAATAGTACTAATCGCCAATACAACTAATGTAATTCCCATCTTTCCTAATTGATTTTCTACTGCTGCGGTAGCAAATAATATTTTAGAAATAAATCCGCCAAACATTGGAATACCAATCATAGCTAAAGAACCCATAGTAAATGCAATACCTGCTAAACGATTACGGTAAGCAGAACCTTTTAAACTATTCCACTCTAACTTTTCTCCTGAAACTTCTGCTAATCCTCCCACCGAAACAAACAGCATAGACTTTGCAGAACCATGCATAAAAATATGAAATAAAGAAGCAATCACACCTGCCATATTTCCAAGACCTAAACCCATGTAAATATAACCAAACTGTGCAATGGAAGAATAAGCAATCATCTTCTTTGCATTCTTTTGTCGAATTGCATTGATAGAACCCATTAACATACCTGTAACACCAAAAACAAATAAAATATCTGTAATCTTATACTGGACAATGACTTCCCAACCAATGACACGGAAGAAAATTTTAATCAATAACACAATATAAATCTTTGTTACTAAACCAGATAAAATTGCACTTGCCGATGGTGTAGAATAACCATGAGCATCTGGAAGCCAAGAATGAAATGGATACAAAGCACTCTTAATGGCAAGAGCCACACTAATCAATGCAATAATCGTTGTCAATGGTCCTTGATATTGTCCACTTGCTACAATTTCTGCAACAGAACTTTGAATATTTGGCATTAACAAATGTCCTGTTACATCATACAATAATGTAATACCAAGTAATAACAAACCCGAACCAAGCAAACTCATAATTAAATACTTTGCCGATGCTAATAATGCTTTACCGCTATCTTTCATCATAACCAAACCACAAGCTGCAATGGTATTGATTTCAATAAATACATAGGCTGTAAAAATATCGTTTGTATAGACAAGTGCCATTAAAGAACTCATCATTAAATTAATTAACGAATAAAAGAGATTTTGTTTTCCTTGCGGAACATCATGTTCTATGTATTTATCACCAGCAACAATAGCTAATAACATAATAACAGCAAAGAACAACGCCAATGCTCCTTCTAAAACTCCTGCTCTTACTTCATTTCCCCATGGAGCAGGATAATGTCCCATCATATAAGTAAAACTTTCTCCTGTCACTGCGGTATAATATAACACACCTGATGACATCAAAATAATCGAAAAAATCAACCCCCAAGATAAATACTTTGCTACTTTTCTTGGTAATATTGAAGAAATAACACCAGAAAATAGGCAAAGTACAATACTAAATAAAGGAAAATTCCATATAAAATCCATTTTAGTTTTCCTCCTTTTGTATTGCTTTTGCAATTTCATCCACATCTAAACTATGATATGTACGATATAAACGAATTGTTAAAGCTAGAGCTACCGCTGTTACACTGACAGACACAACAATACCGGTAAGCACTAAACCACCCGGTGTTGGATTGATATAGCCTTCTACTTCGGTAATTCCATCTACAATAATTGGTGCTTTTCTTCCATCAATATACCCTTTTGCGGCAAGAAACAGACAAATGGAAGTATCCATAATATTCAAGCCCATAATTTTTTTAATCAAATTTCGATTAAATAAAAGCGTTGTAAATCCAATTCCAAATAAAATAATCGATACAGTTTCATAATAATTCAAATAAAGTCCAGAAAGTATTTCAAACATATTACATACCTCCCTTTCTAAACAATGCATAAAAGCTATACATCGTACAAGCAACTACCATACCAACCGCAATATTTAAAGGCAAAATTAAACCTGCACTCAATAATTTACCCGGTGTTCCAGCAGAAATAAAACTATCTAAATGATTTGCTCCTGTAAAGAAAGAGTACGTTTTAGAAATCGAATAAAATCCAAGTGCTGTTACAGAAATGACTGAAAATGTCTTAGCTGTAAAAAAGCGTTCTGTCTTCTTAAATCCATAAGCAATTAAATACAAAATTAAACCTGCTCCAATAATTGCACCACCAGAGAAACCACCACCTGGAGAAAGATGTCCATTAAACACTACATAAATTCCATACAACATAATAATTGGTACAAGGTATCTTGCTATGTACTGCAAAATCGCATCATTCTTTGGTTCATAAATACGGTCATTTTCTTCTGCTTTTCCCTTTTCTTTGGAATCTAAACGAAGCAAAATCATAACACAACAAGTTGCAATAAATAATACATGAGATTCTCCCAATGTATCAAACGCACGATAATCCAAAATAACACCTGCTACTACATTAACAGCACCTGTTTCTTCCATACCCTTTTCAATATATCGTTCATACATCTCATTATTCATTGGATTTTCTGCATTGCCAAACTCCGGAAGTCCTGCTACTGTTACTAATAAAAATACAATAATCGTAACACAAAGTACCGCAGACATTAATTTATAAAATTTTCTAAAATACTGAACCCCCTTTGTTTCTGGCCATTCCTCATATTTAGAAATCATCGTATCTGCTTCTTCTTTTCTCCGATTCCATTCTACTTCTTCAAAAAATTCTTCATGAATTCTCATGGAAGTAGCTTCTTGCTCTACTTCATAGCCAGCTTCTTCTGAAACATCATGCTCATCCCCATTGATAAAATGTACCAGTCTCCGCCATGCTGTTTTTTCATAATCCTCTCTAATCCTGCTCATCCGTATCTTCCTTTCTGTCATCCATGGCATGAATTTTCTTTAATGTAACAAAAAATAAAACACTTGTTACTCCTGCTCCTACGGCAGCTTCTGTAATTGCCAAGTCTGGTGATTCAATTACCATCCAAATAATGGACATAATCACACTATATGCCATAAAAACAACAATCGAGGTTAACAGATTCTTTGCCACACAGACATAAATTGCACAGACAATCAACACAATAAATAATAATGACATCAACAGTTCCATTATTCCACCTCATATTCTTTTTGTTTTCCTTCTGGATTTGTAGTCACTTCTAAGCGAGCAATCAAATGACTACTGACTGGACTCGCTAACCAAAGGAAAATAATAATCAAAATTAACTTTAATGTAATAAAAGAAATTCCATATAATACAGAAACACCAAGAAGACAAATCATCAAAGCTAATGTATCACACATAGCAGCAGCATGCATTCGATTCAATACATATTTAAACTTAAAAATACCAAATGTTGCAATACATACAATACTAATCCCTATCAACAATAAAATACCTGCTATGATATATCTCATTTTTTTGCCTCCTTTTCTTCTTCCTTTCTTTTTGTTTGTTTTTCAATATAGACTCCCATATAAACCTTTGTCAATACAACTACAGCAAGAAAACTAAGCATCGCATACAACATTGCTACATCCACTAAATAACCCTCATGTAATAATAAAGACATAATGGTAATTATAATAATTGTCATTGTACCAATCATATTGATAGCAACAATACGGTCAGAAATTCTAGGACCTATAATAGCTCGAATTAAACAGGCAATCATACAAATTGCTAAAATTATCATACATATAATTAAAAAGACATGAAATATTTGTTCCATCTTTCACTCTCCTTATCTCTTTTCCATTGCTCGAAGTTGTTTGACAAAAATGGAATCACTCATTCCCTCTGCTAAATCTTTATCTAAACAATGTACTACATATTCATTTCCAGTTAATGTTACTGTAATTGTTCCTGGCGTTAATGTAATGGAATTTGCCAATACTGCCCTACTAGAATCTTTTTTTAAGTCGGTCCGAAACTTCACTAATTTTGGCTCCACTTCATACTTACTTGTCAAAATAAAATGAATTACTTGACCATTTGCTTTAATAATTTCTATTACTAGGATAATGATATACCTAAATACTTTTCCTAGATTCTTTAAACCTTGTAAATCTTTTTTTGGACTATAGTCCATAAATTTACAAACAAACCAATAGAGTGCTGCGGATAGGATTGCACCAATAAAGAAAATTTCCCAAGTAAAATTGGCATTAAAAATAATCCATAGCACTAAAAATAATACATACATAATACTTCATCCCCTTGTACTTCTTTTTTTACTACTATTTTGCCCTTTTTTTTGACAAAATGTTTAACCTCGTACATTTTACTCCTATTGAATTTAATAATCAAGTATTTCTAAAAAATCTTTACTAAAGAAAAAAACGCCACACTCCAATTTTATGATAGAGTGTGACGTTTTCTTTATCGATTCAAATAATTTTTCATATTTTTTAATGCTGTTTTTTCCAGTCGTGATACTTGAGCTTGAGAAATATGAATTTCTTCTGCCACTTCCATTTGTGTTTTTCCATGAAAAAATCGTAGTTCAATAATATTTTGTTCTCTTTTTGTTAAATTTCCTAACGCCTCCTTAATAGAGAGTTCCTCAATCCAGTTTTCTTCTCTATTTTTTTTATCACTGACTTGGTCCATTAAATATAAAGTATCTCCAGAGTCTGAAAAAACTGGTTCATATAAAGACATTGGTGCTTGAATCGCATCTAAGGCATTTAAAATATCTTCTCTTGGTATGCCAGACTCTTTTGCAATTTCTTCAATCGTTGGTTCTCTATCCATTGTTTTTTGCAATGTATCTCTTGCATAAATTGCTTTATATGCAGTATCTCGTAAAGAACGACTCACACGAATTGAATTATTATCTCGCAAATAACGACGAATTTCCCCAATAATCATAGGAACAGCATAAGTAGAAAATTTGACTCCTTGTGATAAATCAAAATTATCAATTGCTTTCATCAACCCAATACAACCAATCTGAAATAAATCATCCACATTTTCATTACTCCCTGAAAATC
>CALAEX010000057.1 GCA_937891165.1 uncultured Lachnospiraceae bacterium
GAAAGTGTAGATAACATACTTGGAACAATCGCATCATAAACAATTGCACCATTTTCATTATAAATTGCTGGTGTATCAAATAAACGACCAAACCCACCAAGGAAATAACAGCCTCCGGATACTACCATTGCAAATAAGGTAGAAATAATTGTTCCTGATTTAATTGATTTTTCATCTTTAATTGCATAAAATTTATGTACCATCTGTGGTAATCCCCAGGTTCCAAGAGAAGTTAAAATCACAACTCCTATTAAGTTTGGTAAATCTGGTCCAAAGAAGGAAGTAAATACACCTTTTTGTCCCATCGTAAGTAGTACATCACTTTCAATTTCCGCTAATGTCTTTACTGCTTCATAAAAACCACCTTGACCATTTAATACCGCCACAATTACTGCCACAATACCACCAAGCATAATGATTCCTTGAATAAAATCATTAATTGCCGTTGCCATATAGCCACCTATAACAACATACACACCTGTTAGTGCAGCCATAACAACTACACATACTTCATAAGGAATATCAAATGCCATTCCAAAAAGTCTTGACAATCCATTATATACAGATGCTGTATATGGAATTAAAAAAATAAAGGAAATTGCAGAAGCAGCAATTCTAAGTGCATTCGAGTCATATCTTTTTCCAAAATAATCTGGCATTGTCGATGCGGATAAATGCTTACTCATAACTCTCGTTCTTCTACCAAGTACAATCCATGCAAGTAAAGAACCAATCACAGCATTTCCAATACCAATCCATGTTGCAGAAATACCATATTTATAACCAAACTGTCCTGCGTAACCAACAAATACTACCGCTGAAAAATATGATGTACCATAGGCAAATGCAGTCAACCATGGTCCAACACTACGCCCACCTAATACAAAATTATTCACATTTGTAGCGTGTTTTCTAGAATACAAGCCAACAAACACCATTGTTGCAAAAAATAGAATTAAAAATATTATTTTTATAGCCATATTATTCCTCCTAGCTATTTTTTTATTGAAAATATTACATCTTCCAATTTAACAATGCTTGTGCATTGTTAGAAAAAATAGCTTCTTTCTCTCCCTCCGTAATTGGCAACTGATTTATCCATTCTACTCCTTTTTTCATATCACTCCATGGAGAATCTGTTGCAAATAAAATCTTTGCTTTATCATGTTTGTTATAAATTCGCATAAATTGTTCCTTTGTAATTGCATGAAAAATAAATGCTGTATCTAACCAAACATCTTGTCCTGCTAATAGCTCCTCTACTGCTTCCCATTGTCCAAAACCACCAAAATGTGCTAAGATCATCTTCTTTGGTTTTATTTTATCTAATACTTTTCTCATTCTATCTGGTGGACAGTGTACAAGCTCTGGAAAACCAATATCAATACCAGCATGAGTAATCACAATCAAATCTAATTCCGTTGCATATTCTAAAATTCGTAAATATCTGATATCATCAATCATCACACTTTGATAATCTGGATGAATTTTAATACCAACAAATCCCATATCCTTAATTTGCTTTAATTCTTTTTTATAATCCTCACAATCTGGATGAATACTACCAAACGAAAGTAACTTTCCTTGATACTGTTCATTTATCATTTTTGCAAAATTCTGAATATTTTCAGATTGACTTGGTTTTGTTGCTACTGGCAAAATAATGGACTTATCTATTCCACAACGCTCCATTGAATCTAACAATCCACTTACCATACCATTTGTGGATGCTTTTATATTACAACGCTTTTCTAATAATTCTATGGTACTTGTTGCAATTCTTTCAGGAAAAATATGAGTGTGAAAATCAATAATCATCTTACTGTCGCCTTTCTACATTAACTATTTCTAACATGAACATTCCCTATTTGCTTTGAAAAAGCCCAAGATTGTTGCAAAAAAATAACTACCATAAGCAACACATTGTTATATTTTGCAGACAAGTTCTATTTTGCAACATCTTCGGCTTTTTTATACATTTTTTATCTTTTATACAAAACCAAGTCTGTACGATACCAAAGACCTATTTTATACTAACTCATTAGAGCGAATCAATTCCACTCCTGTCTGTTCTAATACTTTTGCTGCTGCCTCTAAATCTGCTGTCTTAATAACAATAGATGCATCATCCGTTCCAGTTGCCAATGCATACATATACTCAATATCAATACCTGCTTTACAAATTTCTGCAAGTAAAACTTGCAACTGACCTACTTGATGAGATAATTTTACAGCTAATACTGGTGTTAACATCGCTGCAAAATCTTTTGCTTTTAATACCTCTTTTGCTTTTTCTGGTTCAGACACAATCATACGCAATAATCCATAATCACTACTATCTGCTAAGGATAAAGAAATAATATTGATATTTGCCTCTTTTAAAGCCTCTAATACATCCTCTAATCTACCAGTACGATTTTCAATAAATACAGATAACTGATTGATAAACATAATATAACTCCTTTCGATAAAGATTATACAATTAAGCGAATATTCGTAATCCACTTCACTACTTACTCATAACCGAATAACTACTATCACAACTTTGTCAGTTAAACTAATTTTCTCTTATCAATTACTCGAACTGCTTTACCCATACTACGCTCAATCGTTCTTGGTTCTACTAATTTTACTTTTACAGCAAGACCGATTGCTTGCTGAATGACAGTTGCAATTTTCCTTGTCAAATTCTCTAATTCACTAATTTTATCAGAGAAGAATTTTTCATCTACTTCAATCTGTACTTCTAATGTATCCAAATTATTGACACGGTCTACAATTAATAAGTAGTATGGAGATGTTTCTCCCATTTCTAATAACGCAGCTTCTACTTGAGATGGGAATACATTGACACCACGAATAATTAACATATCATCGGAACGTCCTTTGAAACGACTAATTCGAGCAAGTGTTCTACCACATTCGCATTTTTCATAACTGATACTTGTCAAGTCTTTTGTACGATAACGAAGTAAAGGTAATCCCTCTTTTGTTAATGTGGTAAATACTAATTCACCTGTTTCATTTTCTCCGATTGGTTGTAAAGTTTCTGGAGAAATAATTTCAGGCAAGAAATGGTCTTCATATACATGAAGCCCTTTATGATACTGACAATCACAAGCAACACCCGGACCCATTACTTCAGAAAGACCATAAATATCAAATGCATTAATATGAAGCTTTTCTTCAATCTGTAAACGCATCTGTTCTGTCCAAGGTTCCGCACCACAAATCGCTGTCTTTAATTTAATTTTATCTAAATCGCCTGCTGCTTCTAGTGTTTCTGCAATATGTAATAAATAAGATGGAGTACATGCAAGGGCTGTTGCACCAAAATCTTTCATCATAGTAATTAATTTCTTTGTATTACCTGTAGACATTGGAACAACTGTTGCACCTAAATGTTCTGCACCATAATGAGCACCAAGACCACCTGTAAATAAACCATATCCATATGCTATCTGAATAATATCGTCTCTTGTTAAACCAGCTTGTGCAAATGCTCTTGCTACACATTCTGCCCAAATATCAATATCTCGTTTTGTATAACCTACAACCGTTGCTTTTCCTGTTGTACCACTGGATGCATGAACTCTAACAATCTGTGACATTGGAACTGCAAATAAACCAAATGGATAAGTATCTCTTAAATCATCCTTTGTTGTAAAAGGAAGTTTATGCAAATCCTCAATCCCTCTAATATCTCCCGGTTCTACTCCCACCTTCTGCATTTTTTTACGATAAAATTCTACATTATGATAAATTCTATCTACTGTTTTTACTAATCTTGCACTTTGCAGATGAGTCAGTTCATCACGGCTCATACATTCCTTTGCTTCATTCCAAATCATTGTTTTGTCCTATCCTTTCTTACATTGCTTCATAGCCAAGCAAAAATGCTTTTTTATTTAATTCTACTGTCTTTGGTGGTACAGTTTTTTCAATAACATCTAACCATGCTTCTTCGGAAAAATCCATATGCTTTGCAGCAACACCAAGTACAATAATATTAAATACTTTAGAATTACCAAGTTTAATAGCTTCTTCCATTGCTTTTACTTTTAATACAGTATGTTCTTTTTCTAAGTTTTCAATAATATTTTCTGGATACTGTGCCATACCTGTTACTACCGTAATTGGGTCAATTCTTTGGTCATTGACTACAATAACACCATCTTTTTTCAAGAAATGTGCATAACGAAGTGCCTCTAACTTTTCAAAAGCAATTAACACATCTGCCTGTCCTTCTTCTACAATTGGCTCTGCTACTTGCTCCCCATAACGTACAAAAGTAACTACACTACCACCTCTTTGTGCCATACCATGCACTTCGGAAAGTTTTACATCATACCCTGCTGCCACTGTAATTCCACCAAGGATACGGCTAGTAAGGAGTGTTCCTTGACCACCCACACCTACAATCATAATATTTTTTGTTTCTTTCATCCTACTACTCTCCTAATCTTCTAAATTTTATGAATGCCCGTCTTGGCTTTTATGAAATCATATAAATTTAATTTTTTCAAAAAACTTATTAAACTTCTATATGCTCAATTGCACCAAGTTTACAAAGTTGCATACAAAGACCACAACCGTTACACATCGTTGCATCAATCTTCACTGTGCCATCTGCCTGTTTTGTTAATGCTGGACAGCCGGGTCTTAAACAAGCACCACACTTCTTACATTTATCTGAAACAGTCACACACTTTGTTGTAAACTTCTGACCTTTTAACAATACACAAGGAGATTTTGTAATAATGACCGATACTTCATCTTTTGCTACTTCTTCTTTTACTACTTTTTCTAATGTTGCAATATCAAAAGCATTTACTTCTACAACATTCTTTACACCAATTGCTTTACATAAGGAAGGGATATCAATAGCAGGAACTACTTCACCCATCAATGTCTTTCCAGTCGCAGCATGGTCTTGATGACCTGTCATACCAGTGGTAGAGTTATCTAAAATCATAACTGTTCCTGTTCCTTGATTGTATACCATATTCATCAAAGAATTAACACCTGTATGCATAAAGGTAGAATCACCAATCACTGCTACCCAATTTTTAATATATTCTTTTCCTTTTGCCTTTTCCATACCATGAAGTGTAGAAATACTTGCACCCATACAAACCGTAGTATCTACAACACTTAACGGAGCTACTGCACCTAACGTATAACAACCAATATCACCAGCTGCATGAATCTTTAACTTATTCAAAACAGAATATACACTTCTATGTGGACAACCCGGACATAAAATTGGAGGACGAGCAGGAACGGTTGCAGGTGCTTTTCCTGTTACATCTTCTTTTAATACCACTTTACGAATCATATTCGCACTATATTCACCCTGTACTGTAAAAATTTCTTTACCAATACAAGAAATGCCCCAAGATTTAATCTGTTCTTCAAATACTGGTTCTAATTCTTCAAATATGTACAATGTATCTACTTTTTTCGCAAATTCTTCAATTAACTTTCTTGGAAGTGGATGTACCAAACCAAGTTTTAATACACTTGCTTCTGGACAGGCTTCTCTTACATACTGATAAGGAATACCACTTGTAACAAAACCAATTTTTGTATCTCTTAGTTCCATACGATTTACTTCCATTTCACAAGCATCTTCTGCCATTTCTTTTAAACGCTTTTCTACATAGAGATGGCGAAGTTTTGCATTACCTGGCATCATAACGAACTTTGCAGGATTACGTTCATAAATAACATCTTCTGGTACAACTCTATCTTCTAATGTCACAGGTCCTTGAGAATGTGCCAAACGAGTTGTCGTTCTAACAATCACAGGAGTATCATACTGCTCGGATAAAGTAAATGCATATTTCACAAAATCCTTTGCTTCCTGAGAATCGGATGGTTCTAATACAGGAACCATAGCAGCTCTTGCTACACAACGAGTATCCTGCTCATTCTGAGAAGAATATAAGCCTGGGTCATCCGCTGCCACTAATACAAGTCCACCATTCACACCGCTATAAGAAATTGTATACAATGGGTCAGATGCTACATTCACACCAACGTGTTTCATAGATGCCATAGAACGCACACCACTCACAGAAGCACCAATTGCTACTTCCATCGCTACTTTTTCATTTGGAGACCACTCACAATAAATTTCTGGATATTTTACAACATTTTCACTAATTTCTGTACTAGGCGTACCAGGATAAGCAGCAGACACTTTCACACCTGCTTCATAAGCACCTCTAGCAATCGCCTCGTTACCTAACATAATTTTCTTTTCGCTCATTTTTTTACTCTCTTTCTCTTTTCTTGTTACTTATTTTCTATAATTTATAGTAAATAAACTTTATAACACCGTTTTATCAAAGGCTTACTTAGCTTGGTATCTGAAAAGGACCGTTTAAAACGGCAGTCCTTGGCGAGGTCTTTTCGAGCCTAGTACTGCTCCGTTTCGCCAC
>CALAEX010000058.1 GCA_937891165.1 uncultured Lachnospiraceae bacterium
CCATACCTGTACCAACGGCTGGTGCATCTGTAAATAACAAAGGTACTGCCTGACGCTGCATGTTAGAACCCATTAAAGCACGGTTTGCATCGTCATTTTCAAGGAATGGAATCATTGCAGTTGCTACGGAAAATACCATCTTAGGAGAAACGTCCATTAAGTCTACTTTCTTCTTTTCAAATAAGGAAGTTTCTTCACGGAAACGACCAGATACATTATTACTAATAAAATGACCGTCTGCATCTAATGCTTCATTCGCCTGTGCAACTACATATTTATCTTCTTCATCTGCTGTTAAATAAATAAATTCATCTGTAACCCTTGGATTTAATGGGTCTGTTTTATCTAATTTACGATATGGTGCTTCAAGGAAACCATAATCGTTAATTCTTGCATAAGAAGCAAGAGAGTTAATTAAACCGATGTTTGGACCTTCTGGTGTTTCGATAGGACACATTCTACCATAGTGTGTATAATGTACATCTCGAACTTCAAAGGACGCTCTATCTCTAGAAAGACCACCAGGACCTAGGGCAGATAAACGTCTCTTATGAGTTAATTCACCAAGAGGATTGTGCTGGTCCATAAACTGAGACAACTGAGAACTTCCGAAAAACTCTTTTACAGCTGCTGTTACTGGTTTAATGTTAATTAAGCCCTGTATTGTTGCATCTTCTAAGTTTTGCGTTGTCATTCGTTCACGAACAACTCTTTCCATTCTAGACAAACCGATACGATACTGGTTCTGTAATAATTCACCAACCGCACGAATACGTCTGTTACCGAGATGGTCGATATCGTCGTCTTGACCAATACCATATTCCAAATGCATATTATAGTTAATGGAAGCAAAAATATCTTCTTTTGTAATGTGCTTTGGAACTAATTCTACGGCATTTGCTTTAATTGCCTCTAATAATTTTTCTCTATCATCTGGATAGATGTCTAATAACTCTTTTAACTTTGGATAATAAACTGCTTCATTGATACCAAGTTCTTCTGGGTCACAATCTACATAAGCAGTTAAGTCTACCATTAAGTTAGACAGAACACGACAATTTCTTTCTTCTGTCTGAACAATAATATATGGAATTGCGGCATTTTGAATCTGAATTGCAATTTCTTCTGTAATTTCTGTACCTGCTTCAAATGTTTCTCCCGTAGTTGGGTCTACTACATCTTCTGCAAGACAAAAACCAGTCACACGACTCTTAAATGCCAATTTCTTATTGAATTTATAACGTCCTACCTTTGCAAGGTCATATCTTCTTGGGTCGAAGAACATACCTTTAATTAAAGATTCTGCACTATCCACAGATAAAGGTTCACCTGGACGAAGTTTCTTATATAATTCTAATAAACCATCCTGATAGCTTTCAGAAGGGTCTTTTGTAAAGCTTGCTGCAATCTTTGGTTCTTCACCAAACAACTCTATAATTTGCTGGTTTGTACCAACACCTAATGCACGAATGAGCACAGTAATTGGCACTTTTCTATTACGGTCTACTCGAACATAAAATACATCATTAGAGTCAGTCTCATACTCTAACCATGCACCACGGTTCGGGATAACAGTGGAAGAATATAACGTCTTACCTATTTTATCATGTCCAATCGCATAATAGATACCAGGGGAACGTACAAGCTGGCTTACAATGACACGCTCCGCACCATTGATTACAAACGTACCTGTTTCTGTCATAATTGGCAGGTCGCCCATGAAGATTTCTTCCTCATGCACATCAGGAAACACTGCATTTGCTACTTTATTAATAAGACGCATCTTCACTTTTAAAGGTGCTGCATAAGTTGCATCACGTTCTTTGCATTCTTCAATCGTGTACTTCTTATCCTCTTCACAAAGCTTAAAGTCCACAAATGCCAGACTTAAATGATTGGCATAATCTGAAATTGGGAAAATATCTTCAAATACTTCGTAAAGTCCTTTTTCTAGAAACCACTGATAGGAATCTTTTTGAACTTCAATGAGATTTGGAACTTCCAAAACTTCTTTTTGTCTGGAATAACTCATTCTTACGCCTTTTCCGACCTTCGTTGGACGTATTCTGTTCTTTTCCATTGACGCTTTCACCCCTTGATATTATTTTTAAAAAAAACATATTATGGCTTTTCAATTTCTGTAATGTGTGTTATAATATTAAGGTATAATCACATAATACCATAATAATGCATTCTTCATGTTAGCACGTACATTTTAATCTGTCAAGTATTTTTTTGAAAATTTTCCAATACTTAGTTACTATTCAGCCCTAAAGTAAACTATTAAGCAAAAGCCTTACTTTTCTTGGTATCTGGCAAGGACCGTTTAGAAACGGCAGTCCTTGGCGAGGTTTTCTCGAGCCTAGTACTGCTCCGTTTCGCCACGAGCACGAACGTGTCCTAGAAGATACAAGAAAAGTAAGCTTTTTAATAAATGGCTGAATAGTAACAATACTTACTTATTAAAAAGTACTATAATTATCTTCAGAAACTATCAGGAGGAATATTATGATTGTTATCAATAAACCATATTTTAAAAATTGGAAATTTATTGATTTATTTGCAGGTCTTGGTGGGTTTAGACTTGCTCTTGAATCTTTAGGTGCTAAATGTGTATATTCCAATGAATGGGATATTCCAACACAACAAATTTATTATGAGAATTTTGGTGATATTCCTGAAGGTGACATTACTAAGATAGATGAAAAAACAATACCTAACCATGATATTTTATGTGCTGGATTTCCGTGCCAAGCATTTTCTATTAGTGGTAAGCAACAAGGTTTTGAAGATAGCAGAGGAACTTTATTTTTTGATGTCGCACGTATTGTAAAAGAAAAAAAGCCTAAAATTGTTTTTATGGAAAATGTCAAAAATTTTGCAACACATGACGGTGGAAACACACTTGAAATTGTAAAAAAAACAATGGAAACATTAGACTATACATTTTATCAGCAGGTGCTTAATTCTGTTGATTATGGCATACCACAGAAAAGAGAACGAATTTATATGGTATGTTTTAGAAATGATATTTCGGTTAAGAATTTTGTGTTTCCTAAAGCAATAGAGCTTAAAAAGCATGTAGAAGATTTTCTGCTAGAAGATACAACCTTAACAGAACACTTATATGTGAATAGAGAAGATACTTATTATAATGATACACAAGATACTGTTTACAGTAACAAATCTATTCGATTAGGTATTGTTAACAAAGGTGGTCAAGGAGAACGCATTTATAGCACAAAAGGAATTGCTATTACATTTTCTGCCTACGGTGGTGGTGTTTTTGCTAAAACAGGTGGTTACTTAGTAAATGGGAGACCTCGAAGACTTCATCCTAGAGAATGTGCTCGATTAATGGGATATCCTGATTCTTACAAAATAAGCCAAAAAACAAATCAGGCATATCAACAGTTTGGAAATTCTGTTGTTATAGATGTTCTTCAATACATTGGTATTGAGATGGGTAAAGCATTAGAAAAGTAATGAAAGAAATTTAATAAAAAAAGGGGGCTGTTGCAAAATAAATTAAATATAGCCAAAGTCTTTGTTTTATTTTATATCTGCTAAGGACCATAAAGAAACGGCGGTCCTTGGCGAGGTTTTTTCGAGCCTAGTACCGTTCCGTTTCGTCCTGAGCGAGAGCGTGTCCTAGCAGATATAAAATAAAACAAGACTTCTAATCATTTTGCAACAGCCCCTTTTATTGATGATAATACCATTACCCACCACTTAGTACTTTAATTTGGTTTGAATAAATAATCAATAAAATCTTTATCAGATATTCCTGATATCGTACCTTTTAATTTAATAGAAAAAATTACATTAGCATTACAAGTATTTGATAATTTGCGAACTTCATATTCATTATTTCTGACAGAAAACATATACTCATTCATTTCATCCGCTGGGGCTATAAAACGTAAATTATGTAATTCTTTATCAGATGAAACGAATAATTTATCTCCATCTATTCGTACATTAGTAACCTTATAATTATGTGCCTGATTATTTAACAAAAGTTTTGCATAAGTAACAACTCTATTTTTTCCAAGACTAGAAGAACCACTCCGTTTAATACGATACTTTGCTGAAACTTCAAAATAATCAGCAAATTTATCAATAGGAACTATAATATAATTATTTGTGATAAAATATTTTACATTTTTATCCTTATAAGAATGTATAATCCAATTAGAAAATATATCTTTACCATTATCTAAAATAATATCTTTACCTGCTGTTCCAACTTCTCTAAATTCATCAAAATATTTATTCATATGTTTTATAATAATACCAGCCCACTCATTGTTACGATTAATATTTTTAGAACTGTACTCAAATGAATGTTTTTCTATATTAGAAAACAAAACAAATTGTCCACACTGTGCAGGTGAATGTTTGACATCAATATAAAATGTATTTCCAGAAACAGTTTTTACTAAAATATCAGCAACTGTAGAATCTGCACCACCTTGATGAATAAAGTTTGCGTATTTCCCAAATTTATGATTTAGATAATTGGTACAATCTAATTCAAACTCCTCCCAACGTGCCATATTATTTCCTCCTTCGAAATAAAAATAAGTCTTTCACTTAATGCTATATGCATTAAAAGTGAAAGACTTACTTTATACAACGAAATTACTTAATAGTAACCTTAGCACCTTCAGCTTCTAACTTAGCCTTAAGGTCTTCAGCTTCTGCCTTAGATACAGCTTCCTTTAATACCTTTGGAGCTGCTTCTACAGCTGCCTTAGCTTCACCTAAACCTAAACCAGTTACTTCACGAACAACCTTGATAACCTTAATCTTGTTTGGACCGATTTCTGTTAATTCAACGTCGAATTCTGTCTTTTCTTCTACTGGTTCTGCTGGGCCTGCTGCTGCAACTACAACGCCTGCTGCTGCGGATACACCAAATTCTTCCTCACAAGCCTTAACTAAATCATTTAATTCTAAAACTGTCATGCTCTTGATAGCATCGATAAATTCCTGTGTTGTCATTTCAATTTACCTCCATTAAAATCTACTATTCTTATGCGGTCATACCGCCCATAATCTAACTTTCTATGCTGCACTTCTTATGCAACTTCTTCGTTCTTTTCTGCAATCTGCTTGAGAACTCTTGCCATATTTGTAATTGGAGACTGTAAGCTTCCAAGTAACTTGGAAATAAGAACATCTCTGGATGGAATCTGAGCAACCTTCTCAAGTCCATTTACATCATAGTATACGCCTTCTACAACGCCACCCTTGAATTCTGCCTTTGGAGACTTCTTTGCAAATTCAGCAATTACTCTTGCAGGAGCAGTTGCATCTTCGATACCGAAAGCAACAGCTGTAGGACCTTCTAAGTGCTTAGAAAGCTGTGCAAAAGCTGTTCCTTCAAATGCACGATTTAAGTAGGTGTTCTTGTATACTTTATATACAACACCAGCTTCTCTTAATGCCTTACGAAGTCTAGTATCTTCTTCTACAGTAAGACCACGATAATCAACAAGAACTGCTGCGGAAGCCTTTTCTACATAACTTGTAATCTCATCAATGATAGGCTTTTTTACTTCTACCTTTGCCATTTTGTAGCACCTCCTTATAAAAATTTCTTAAATAAAGCGGTTTTATCTTGGTTATCTTTTTATAACCACAAAAAAAACTGCTACAAACCGAATGGGACGTAAGCAGTCTAACAATAATCAAACTTTAGCTTTTTCCTCGGCAGGTGTTTACACTTACACGATACTTCGTACCTGCTGTCTTCGGTCAATTATTTTATTTATTTAAGCGTACTGTGTTTCCACAGCACGCTTGTCATTTTATTATATATTTATAAATTTGTCAACCATTTTTGAAAAAAAACTTTTTTTCATTGGCTTCCCTTGAGAAGTAACGTGCCTAAACGCCATTCTCTTAGGATTCAGCCCATTAAGCAAACAAAAATATTAGCCTAACTTAGCAGCATTTACTTTTACACCAGGGCCCATTGTAGCAGCGAGTGTTACGCTCTTTAAATAAGTACCCTTTGCAGCGGCTGGCTTAGCCTTAATGATTGCACCCATCAGAGTCTGGAAGTTGTCTGCGAGTTGTTCTTCTGTAAAAGAAGCTTTTCCTACTGGACAGTGAATAATGTTTGTCTTGTCTAATCTGTATTCAATCTTACCTGCTTTGATGTCCTTAATAGCCTTTGTAACATCCATAGTTACTGTACCAGCTTTTGGGTTTGGCATTAAGCCCTTTGGTCCGAGAACTCTACCAAGACGACCAACAATACCCATCATATCAGGAGTAGCAACAACTACGTCAAAATCAAACCAACCACCCTGAATTCTTGGGATTAAATCATCTCCACCTACGAAATCTGCACCAGCTGCTTGTGCTTCTGCAACTTTATCTCCTTTAGCGAATACGAGAACTCTAACTGTCTTACCTGTTCCGTGTGGTAAAACTACTGCACCACGAACCTGCTGGTCAGCGTGACGACCATCTACACCAAGTCTGATGTGAGCTTCAATTGTTTCATCAAACTTAGCAACTGCGGACTTCTTTACTAAGCTAATTGCTTCAGATGCATCATATTGAGCAGTCTTATCAAATGATTTAACTGTTTCGTTATATTTCTTTCCTCTTTTCATTTCATTAACCTCCTAGTGGTAATTGCGGAATGGTTTTTCCTCCCACAACCGTTCCTTTGGAACGAGTTTACTTTATTTTCAATTATAAATTAATCTTCAACAACAATACCCATACTTCTTGCTGTACCAGAAATCATGCTAATCGCTGCCTCTAAAGATGCTGCATTTAAATCAGGCATTTTAAGAGCTGCAATTCTTTCTACTTCTGCTTTCTTAATTGTAGCAACCTTATTCTTGTTTGGTGCTGCAGAACCAGACTTAAGATTACATGCCTTCTTTAAAAGTACTGCAGCAGGAGGAGTCTTTGTAATAAATGTAAAACTTCTATCCTGATATACAGTAATAACAACTGGGATAATCATACCTTCCTGATCTGCTGTTCTTGCGTTGAATTCCTTTGTAAACTGAGGAATATTTACACCATGCTGACCAAGTGCTGGACCTACTGGTGGAGCTGGTGTTGCCTTTGCCGCAGGAATCTGTAATTTAATATAACCTGTAACTTTCTTTGCCATGATAGCATACCTCCTAAAATGTGGTGTTATCGGAGCTTTCCTCCCACGAACCGCCCTATGCGGTTATCTCATAACTAATTTAATAATTTTCTACTCTTACATCTGTAAAACTAACTTCTACAGGTGTTTCTCGACCTAACAATTCAATATTCACTGTTACGGTCTGTTTGTGAAGATTGATTGCACTGATAATTCCCTTTGCATCTTCAAATGGGTCGGAAATAATTGTCACAGCATCACCAACAGCAAAATCAACAGTTAGTTCCGCTTCTTTTATCAGTCCCATGTTCTTCATTTCTGCTTCAGTCAATGGTACTGGTTTGGACCCCGGACCAACAAATCCAGTAACACCTCTCGTATTACGAACAACGTACCATGTCTCATCATTCATCTCCATATGGAGAAGTACATAACCCGGAAACATTTTTCTTTGTACTTGCTTTTTTACACCATTTTTAATTTCCCATGCATCCTGAAGCGGAACAGATACTTCTAAAATTTGGTCCTGAAGTTTTCTGTTTTCAATTGTCTTTTCGATGTTGGCTTTTACCTTGTTCTCATACCCGGAATAAGTATGCACAACGTACCAATTAGCCTCTGCCATTATACTACCTCCATCGCCATTCTACATGATTAAATCAATACCAAACTTAATAACCAAATCAAGTAATGCAATGATTACACTCAGAATTGTGGTGATGATAACGACAACTACTGTTTGTTTACCAAGAGATTTTTTATCAGGCCAGATAATCTTCTTAAACTCTGCCTTTAATCCCTTGAACCAGCCCTTAATTGCAAGAGCTTTTTCATTTGCAGTATCTCCCATCGCTACACTTTCCTTCCTAGTCAATGACTAATTACTTTGTTTCCTTGTGTAATGTGTGTGCCTTACAGAACTTGCAATACTTCTTTGTTTCCATTCTGTCCGGATGATTCTTCTTTTCCTTTGTCATGTTGTAATTGCGCT
>CALAEX010000059.1 GCA_937891165.1 uncultured Lachnospiraceae bacterium
CTATGATATAAACAGCTTTTAGAATAAAGACTTAAGATAAATGTGTTCTTTGGTTCTAGAAAATGTGCAAAAATGGTTACTGTTTGCTTTAATTCTCTTTCCTTAATTCGATTGAAAGCTTCTTTAGCACACATATGTACTACAGGTGAAATATCACAAGATAACATTTGTAAAGCATCTCTTTCAGGCGTACTAACAACATATGGGTTGTATGTTCTATCAAATAAAATAATTGGGACTTTATACGATAATATTTTTTCAAGTTCATTTATCACAGCAAATCTCATCTGTTGATTAGAATCCATAATAACTTGAATAGGATTAGCATCATTCAAAAGTTCTTGAATACGTTTTTTAGAATATGAGTCATCTAATAGTTTATTCACTGGATACTCTTGACTATCTATAGAAATATGATTATTTTCAGAACTGTTTTTGATTATAGATTTTATTCTTTCCACGAATTATTCAACCTCCTTATAATTTATAAATAATAAAAGGTTGTATAATTCTTATTTTCACAAATTTTTTTATTTTTTTCCAAAATATATTTTATTTTTCAATAAATGATTGCAAATAAAAAAAGGAAGCCATTTTTTACCCCACTTTTTTTGAACTCAAGTGGTCCAAAGCCCCCCAAAACGACCTTTTTCAAAAAAACAAAAAGAGCGAAAACCTGCATAAATACTGCATTTTCGCTCTTTCTACACTCTTTAAATTTAGTGGACCTGAGGGGAGTCGAACCCCTGTCCGAAAACCCATCCATTACGGCATCTCCCATTACAGTCTATTATTTTGCTTTCGCCATTCCCTCACTCTATCGCAAACAGACACGCTTTAAAGTTTAGTAGCTTCATCATACGCCTACATTCGCAAAGCTTTGAATATATCGTTTCCTACATCGTCGATGCCAGGGTCCTAATGTGTAGGTGCACTAGGTCTGACAGCTGCCATATTAGGCAGCGAGTGCTAAATTATCTTCAGCGTTTATTTTTTTTTAGAGTTTTTAGGTGGTCCCCACCACCAATGGCTTCCATAACTTCAAAATCCCCGTCGAAACCAGTACAAGCCCTGGTTAAACATTTCTTTTTCCATTACGCTGTAACAAGACTATAACACAAATTTTTTCTCCCGTCAAGATAGTATTAATTGGAAATTTTAAGCATTCTCTAACCATTTCTTAATACTCTACAGTACTCTCCAACATTTTATAACTATAAATAATAAACAACTATTTCCTTCCTTTTTTAGAAACAAATAGTTGTTATTATTTTTGATTTATTTTTTCTATTTTTCTAAATATCTTACTACTTTTTGTGCTGCCTTTACTAATTCCTTTGGACTTTCTTCTGCCATATCATATAAACTTTCTAATAATTCTCGATGGATTTCCTCTTTCTCCTCCATATCTGGTATTTCATCCAAAAATACACGATACAACATACGAATATCTTCCAAAGAAAGCTCATCATAATTTACTTCCAAATAATCGGTAATAGAATTAACATCCTCCTGCACAAACTCCATCATTTCTTCATACTGTTCTCTTGTCATAATCTATCATCCTCCTAAAATTTATTTATATTCTACTGGATATTTATAATCCACTTCGCTACTTAAATTTAATAAGTAAGAACCAACTTCCATTTTACAAATATTAGTGTTCTATATCTGTAATAAACATCGCATCCCCAAAAGAAAAAAATCGATATTTTTCTTCTACCGCTTCTTTATATGCTTTTAAAATAGCTTCTCTTCCTGCTAATGCAGAAACTAACATTAAAAGTGTCGATTCCGGCAAATGAAAATTTGTAATCAAACAATCTAACACTTTAAACTGATATCCTGGATAAATAAAAATACTTGTATCATCTTCTTTCGCTTGCACAAAACCATTTTCGTCTGCTGCAGATTCTACTGTACGACAACTTGTTGTTCCAACACAAATAATTCTACCACCTTTTTTCTTTGTATTATTAATTTTCTTTGCTTCATCCTCTGTAATTTGATACGTTTCTGTATGCATATGATGGTCTAAAATATTATCTTCTTTTACTGGTCGGAATGTTCCAAGCCCTACATGAAGTGTTACATTTGCAATCGTAACCCCACGTTGTTCTATTTTTTCTAATAATTCTTTTGTAAAGTGAAGTCCCGCTGTTGGTGCAGCCGCAGAACCCTCCTGCTTTGCATATACCGTTTGATAACGATTTTTATCTTGTAACTTATGTGTAATATAAGGTGGCAATGGCATTTGTCCTAATTTGTCCAAAATTTCTTCAAAAATGCCTTCATACTGAAATTTTACTAAACGATTGCCTTCTTCTACAATATCTAACACTTCTGCTGTTAAAATCCCATCTCCAAACTGTATCTTTGTACCTGGTCTCGCCTTTTTCCCTGGTTTTACAAGCGTCTCCCATACATCATTTTCTCTTCTTTTCAATAAAAGAAGTTCAATCTTTGCACCTTTTGTTTCTTCTGTTATCCTTTCCCCAATCAATCTTGCTGGAATTACTTTTGTATTATTTAAAACAAGACAATCGCCTTCTCTTAAATAATCTAAAATATCCGTAAATGTCTGGTGTTTTATCTTCCCACTCTTTTTATCTAAAACTAAAAGTCTAGAAGAAGACCTGTCCTCTAATGGGTCTTGTGCAATCAATTCTTCTGGTAAGTCAAAATAAAAATCTTGTTTTTTCATCTCACAACTGCTCCTGTAAAATAATATTCTATAATTTCCTTATAAGTAAATCCAGCTTCTGCCATTCCCTTTGCACCATATTGACTCATACCAACCCCATGTCCATATCCCATACCTGCAAATAAAAATTCATTGCTCTCTGTTGGTGCAAGTCTTGGATAATTCCAAAGGTTACTATCACTTTGCACAATATACTGCTCTAATTCTTTGGAAGCTTTTTCTACGCCACTGGCAGAAGCAACATACATCTCACTAATTCTTCCATTTGAAATTCCATTCACACTAAGTACACTAATTACATCTGGAATTTCTCCTTTTTTTACTATTTTAAACTTTGTACTGTATAAATTCAAGCCTGTTCTTATAGTTGTTCCTTGTAAAGTAATAAAACGGTCAAAACTAGTCGCTTGTAATGTATTTATTCTTCCCGTTGCAGAATACTTTACAGATGTCAAATCTAACAATGAACCAATTTTTATACCTTGTTCTAACAATAAAGAAGAAATCTTATCTTTTGTCATTGTCACTTGCCAAGAAACTCTAAAAGCATCTCCTTCATAAAAATCAGGTACACTCTGTAAATAAGGTTGTCTTACTGACCATACATCTTCTGAAGACTCGGTACTCCCTCCACTTGTAGCAAAAAAATAAGTAGGAATTACTTTATTATTATAATACACCATTTGACCTTTTGTTTCATCTACTATTTTTCTTACTTTTATAGATTCTGCTAAAAATCCTTTGTATACTTGGGAAGACACCGTATCTACCATTTTATATCCTTTTTTTGCATTAGAAGCACCACCATATCCTGCTTTTATTAAAGCATAACTTCTAGAACAAATTGCTTGTGCCTTTAATGCTTCTTCATGCCACGTATTTGGCATTTCAGATGGGACTACACTATATAGATATTCCTCTATTGGCAAAATATTCACAGCAGTTAATGTTGTTTTTCCATATCTACCAATCTCTATTCTCCCTCGATAGACTCTAGAATCCATATCTATACATTTTACACCACTTTTATACGTAGTTAGTGGTCGAAACTGTGGATAGGCATACTGTTCATCTACATCTATAAAAATAGTGCCAAAACTTCCTTCTACTAAAAGACCATACCCACTGTCCTCTACGATTTCCAAAGAACTTTTCTTTTCCTGCTCCTTTATTGTATCAACTAATTGCTCTGCTGCCAAGTAGTTTGTAACTGTTCCAAAATAAACTCTCCATCTATGCTCATAGGTACTTCCCACATAGGTCAAAATTCCACTCTCTTCATACTGCTTTGCTACTTGCTTTGCCTCTTGATAGCTATTATAAATAGTTTGCTCTCTCACAGTATAACCGCTGACAGGAGTAAATGTAAATCCATTATTACTAATTAGTACAACTTCCTGTACATAAGTATTGCCCATACAATATCCATAACCTAATCTGTCATTATAAACAGTAATTGACTTCTTTCCTGAATACATGGATGTCAAACCAACTCTAATTTCCATTTTTGTAGAAATCGTTTCCGCCATTACCATAATAGGATAACAAATATTTATAAAAAATCCAACTAAAAAAAGAAATATTATACTTTTTTTCCAATACATACTCTCTATCACCTTTATAAAACTTTCATTCTCCCTTATTGTACTGTATTTTTTATAGATATGCTACCTTTTTTTATTTTACTTTCATAAGTCTTTAGTATAAAAGTTTCATTTTATTTCATTAAATTTTTATTGTATAATCTAAAAAGGTAGAGTATAATTTGTATAATTTTGATATTTTACACTTAAGAAAGGCAGGAAAATTCCATGCTAAATCAAAATATAACATATTCCCTTGGAATTGATATTGGTTCTACTACCGTAAAAGTAGCCCTTTTAGATAATCAAAAATCATTACTATTTTCTGCTTACGAACGTCATTTTGCTGATATTCAAGGTGCTCTTTCTTCCATTTTAAAAAAAATGAAAGAACTTACTGGTAATTGCAAACTTTGTGCTGCCATTACTGGTTCTGGTGGTCTTACATTAGCAAAACATTTACATATTCCTTTTGTACAAGAAGTCGTTTCGGTTGCCTCTGCTCTACAAGAAATTGCTCCGCAGACAGATGTAGCAATTGAACTTGGTGGAGAAGATGCTAAAATTATTTATTTTACTGGTGGTATTGAACAACGTATGAACGGTATTTGTGCTGGTGGTACAGGTTCTTTTATTGACCAAATGGCTTCTCTTTTAAAAACAGATGCTACAGGTTTAAATGAATATGCTAAAAATTATAAAGCAATTTACCCAATTGCTGCTCGTTGTGGTGTATTTGCAAAATCCGACATTCAACCACTTATCAATGAAGGAGCTTCTAAACAAGACTTAGCTGCTTCTATTTTTCAAGCAGTCGTTAATCAAACTATCAGTGGTCTTGCCTGTGGCAAACCAATTCGTGGCAATGTCGCATTTTTAGGTGGACCTTTACACTTTTTAACTGAATTAAAACAAGCTTTTATTCGTACACTTCATTTAACGCCAGAACAAACCATTGTACCAAACAATTCGCATCTATTTGCCGCCATAGGTTCTGCTTATCATGCTTCTTCTAATACCTTTTCCTTAGAAGAACTATTGCAACAACTACAAACTGGAATTTCTATGGATTTTGAAGTCACTCGTATGCAACCCCTATTTGAAAACGAAGACGACTATGCCAAATTTAATGCTCGTCACAAAAAGGCAACAATAAAAAAATCCCCTCTATCTGAATATCATGGTCATTGTTTTCTTGGAATTGATGCTGGCTCTACTACAACAAAAGCTGCTTTAGTTGGTGAAGATGGCACATTACTCTATTCCTTTTATCAAAATAACAATGGCAGTCCATTAAAAACGGCAATGAAAGCAGTAAAAGAAATTTATTCTTTATTACCTTCGGATGCTTCTATTGTTCGTTCTTGTTCGACTGGTTATGGAGAAGCTTTAATTAAAGAAGCCCTTATGTTAGATGAAGGTGAAGTAGAAACGATTGCTCATTACCACGCTGCTGCACATTTTGCTAAAGATGTCGATTGTATTTTAGACATTGGCGGTCAGGATATGAAATGTATTCGCATTAAAAATGGTACGGTAGATAGTGTCCAATTAAATGAAGCTTGTTCTTCTGGTTGTGGTTCGTTTATTGAAACCTTTGCAAAATCATTAAATTATACCGTAGCTGATTTTGCAAAAATCGCTCTATTTGCAGAACATCCAATTGACCTTGGTACTCGTTGTACCGTATTTATGAATTCTAAAGTAAAACAAGCACAAAAAGAAGGTGCTTCGGTTGCTGATATTTCCGCAGGACTTGCCTACTCTGTAATTAAAAATGCTTTATATAAAGTAATTAAAATAACAGATGCCAAAGAATTTGGAAAAAAAGTAGTCGTACAAGGTGGTACTTTTTATAATGATGCGGTATTACGCAGTTTTGAACGAATCTCTGGATGTGAAGCTGTCCGACCAGATATTGCTGGAATTATGGGAGCATTTGGAGCTGCTCTTATTGCAAGAAAACATTTTACTGGAACACCGACCACAATGCTTTCTATAGAACAATTAAGAGAACTTACCTTTCATACAGATATGATACGTTGTAAAGGTTGTACTAATCATTGTTTACTTACGATTAATCACTTCTCTGGTGGACGTAAGTTTATTTCTGGAAATCGTTGTGAACGTGGAATTGGCAAAGAAAAGTCCAATCAAGAAATTCCAAATTTATACGCTTACAAACTACAACGTTATTTTTCTTATAAACCATTAGAAGAATTTGAAGCAAAACGTGGCACAGTTGGTATTCCAAGAGTATTAAATATGTATGAAAACTATCCATTTTGGTATACATTTTTTACAGAACTTGGATATCGTGTTGTTTTATCTCCAACTTCCTCTAAAAAATTATACGAACTTGGCATAGAATCCATTCCAAGCGAATCCGAATGTTATCCAGCCAAGTTAGCACATGGACATATTATGTGGTTATTACAACAAGGAGTCCGTTATATTTTCTATCCTTGTATTCCTTATGAACGAAGAGAATATGCCGAAGCTGGCAATCATTATAATTGCCCAATCGTTACTTCTTATGGAGAAAATATAAAAAACAATGTGGAAGAATTAAAAGATACTTCTATTACATTCCAAAATCCGTTTCTTTCTTTAGAATCCGAAGATATTGTTTGTAAACGATTAATAGAAGTCATTGGAAAAGAAAATCAAATTTCTGAAAAAGAAATTACTTTAGCCGTTCATAAAGCATGGAAAGAACTAGAACAAGCCCGAAACGATATGAAAAAAGCTGGCGAATCCGCTGTCGAGTATCTTTCCAAACAAAATAAGCTTGGGATTGTATTAGCAGGACGTCCTTATCATATTGACCCTGAAATCAATCATGGTATTCCAGAACTGCTTACCTCTTATGGCGTTGCTGTATTAACAGAAGACAGTATTTCTCATTTAGGAACGATTGACCGTCCTATGATTGTTGTAGACCAATGGATGTACCACACTCGATTATATGCAGCAGCTTCTTATGTACGAACAAACAAAAATTTGGAACTGATTCAACTTAATTCCTTTGGCTGTGGTTTAGATGCTGTTACGACAGACCAAGTATCTGATATTTTAACTGGCTCTGGAAAAATTTATACTGTATTAAAAATTGATGAAGTCAATAACTTAGGAGCAGCTCGTATTCGTATTCGTTCCTTGCTCTCTGCCTTAAAAGAACGACAAACAAAACATACTTTGACGAATTATCACTCCTCTGCTTATGAACGTGTCATATTCACCAAAGAAATGAGACAAAACTATACACTTCTTGTCCCACAAATGTCACCGATTCACTTTGAACTATTAGAACCTGCCTTTGCTTCTTGTGGATATAACATAGCTATTTTGCCAAATCCTGACCGTTCTGCGGTAGACACGGGATTACGCTTTGTCAATAATGATGCTTGTTACCCTTCTCTTATTGTCGTTGGACAACTAATGGAAGCATTAGCCTCTGGAAAATATGAAAAAGATAAAGTTGCTCTATTGATTACACAAACAGGCGGTGGCTGTCGTGCCACTAACTACATTAGCTTTATTCGACGAGCCTTAGAAAAAGCAGGATATCCTCAAATCCCTGTCGTATCCTTAAGCGTTTCTGGTATTGAAAAAAATCCAGGCTTTACAATTTCTCCAAATTTAATTTTCCGTGCTATGCAAGCAATGGTATATGGAGATGTATTTATGCGAGTCGTATACCGTACTCGTCCTTATGAGGCAGTAGAAGATTCTGTAAATCACCTCCATAGAAAATGGATAGCTATTTGCAAGAAATCCGTAACCAATGGAAGTTTTAAAGAATTCCGTAAAAATTTAAAAGGAATCATTCATGATTTTGATACTATTCCATTAAAAGAAGGCTTACAAAAGCCAAGAGTTGGTATTGTTGGAGAAATTCTTGTAAAATTTTTACCTGCTGCCAATAATGACTTAGTAGGATTATTAGAAGCAGAAGGAGCAGAAGCTGTTGTGCCTGATTTACTAGACTTCTTACTGTATAGTTCTTACAATGCAAACTTTAAATATGAAGCACTTGGTAAAAGCAAATCTTCTGCAAAAATCAATAACTTATTGATTCACTTTTATGAATATATGAGAAAAGATGCCAGAAAATATTTCAAAGAAAGCAAACGTTTTCATCCACCTGCCTATATTCACGAATTAGCAGAATATGCTTCTCCTATTGTCTCTTGTGGTAATCAAACAGGAGAAGGCTGGTTTTTAACAGGAGAAATGTTAGAACTCATTCACTCGGGTGTTTACAATATTGTCTGCACCCAACCATTTGCTTGTTTGCCAAATCATGTCGTAGGAAAAGGAGTTATAAAAGAACTTCGTTATCAATATCCTTTAGCAAATATTGTAGCTGTCGATTATGACCCCGGAGCGAGTGAGGTAAACCAATTAAACCGTATTAAACTAATGCTCGCTACAGCTCAAAAAAATCTTCTATAAAAATAAAAAAAGAGGGGGACGCCACAACATCCCCCTTATCTCATTGAATATCTTTCTTATAAGCTTCTTCAAAGAATAATTCTTGTGCATTAATTGGTGGTTCTTCCATAGCAAAATCAGCTTTTTTTACATAAATTCCATCTGCTTTTAAGCTTCTTCCTTTTACATTATCTGTAATTAAAGTTTGGAACATCCTTCGTAATCTCTTTTTTAATGTTTCATCTAAAATTGGTGCTGCGACTTCAACACGTTTTTCCATATTTCTTGTCATAAAGTCAGCAGAAGAAATATAAATAGTATCTCTCTCTGGCGTACCAAATAGATAAATTCTAGAATGCTCTAAATAGCGTCCTACAATACTTACAACCGAAATATGATTTGTGTATTCTTCTATTTCTGGTACAAGACAACAAATTCCTCTTACTACAAGTTCTACCTTCACTCCTGCCTTAGAACATTCTATTAACTTATCTATAATTTCTTTATCTGTAAGAGAATTTATTTTAACTCCAATATACGCAGGCTCTCCTCTCTTTGCGTAATCAATCTCCTGATTCATATACTCTAGTACACGCTTTTTTAAGCAAAGTGGAGCAACAAGCAACTGTTTAGACTCCTCTACAAATTCTGCTTTACAAAGTTTTGCAAATACAGTAACAGCATCTAATGCTATCTCTTTATTAGAGGTAATCAAAGACAAATCTGTATATAATTTAGATGTCTTTTCATTATAATTTCCTGTACCAATCTGTGTAATATATTTAATTTCTTGCTCATCTTGATATGTAATTAAACAAAGTTTCGAATGTACCTTTGTATAATCAATACCATAAATAATACGACATCCTGCATCTTCTAATCTACGACTCCATTCAATGTTATTTTCTTCATCGAATCTTGCACGCAATTCTACAAGTACAATAACTTCTTTTCCATGCTCTGCCGCATTAATCAAAGACTCTACAATCTGTGAATTTTTTGCCACACGATAAAGTGTCATTTTAATCGAAATCACTCGTTTATCTACTGCTGCTTCTTCCAATAACTTTAAAAATGGCTGCATACTATCAAATGGATAATTTAATAACTTATCCTCTTTCTCTATTTGAGCCATAATAGACTGTGAGGCATCAAAACATACAGGATACTGTGGAACTCTTTTTTCATAAAACAATTCTTTTTTCTTTCTCAATACATCTTGAATTTGAAAAACAAAAGAAAGTTCTAGTGGAGTAGCCGAATAATATAATTGTTCTTTTTTCAACCCAAATTCTTTACACAAATTTTCAATAATTTTCTCATCCGGCTTTCTAGAATATTCTAACTTGACTGGACAAAGTTTTTTCCTCTGTTTAATAAGTTTTTCCATGGAATCTCGATAATCAATATCTTCATCATAAAAAGCTTCATCTACATCAATATCCGCATTACGAATCACTCGAATTAAAGACTTACTTTTAATTTGATATTTATCAAAAATCAATGGCATAAAATGCAAAATCAATTCTTCTACAAGCACATAACGATTTACATTTGTAGAAAGAGGAATTAAACGCTTAAATACTCCATTACTACAAGGCACAATCGCTATCTTTTCATTATTTTTGGCACCAATCAGTGCTACTGCATAAATTTCCTTATTTGCAATAAATGGAAATGGCTGTTTTTTTCCTACAACTAATGGAGACAACAATGGCATAATCGATTCTTTAAAATAATTTTCCAAATAGCTCATATCTGTTTGCTTAATACTACTAAATCGAACCAATTCTACCCCATGTGCTTTAATTTTTTGCATAATCTCTCGATATGCTTTATCTTTTTTTCTAGATAAGGTTCTTGCAGTCTTAAAAATATGAGTTAATTGTTCCCTTGCGGTCATCTGTGTCTTATTATCTCGTCTATCTTTTGACACTAACATTTGGTCATACAAAGACCCAACTCGTACCATAAAAAATTCATCTAAATTACTTTGAAATATCGAAGTAAACGAAAGTCGTTCACATAAAGGAACACTTTCATCCATTGCTTCTTCAATTACTCGTTCATTAAATTTCAGCCATGACAACTCCCTATTTTCATAAAAAGGATGTTGTTCTCGATAGCTTGCAACTGTTTCTATTTTTTCTTTCATCAAAATTTAATCTCCTAATGAAATTCCAAGTGCTTTCACTTGTTGAATCATATCATCATTTGCATCCATCATCTTTGTCTTTCCTGCTACTTTCTCTAATGGAACTTTATCAATTTTATTATTTTTCATACAAACCATATAACCATATTGTCCATTTAAGATAAGCTCTGCTGCTTTTACACCAAGTCTCGTTGCAATCACACGGTCATACGCATCTGGCTGTCCACCACGCTGTACATGTCCTGGCACAGTGACTCTTACTTCTTGTCCTGTTCTTCTTGTAATTTCTGCACTAATACGATAAGCAGCAGATGGATACTGTTCTTCTAGTCTCTTCTTCTTTAACTCTTTCTTAGAAAGTTTTGCCTCTTCCTTAGAAATAGCACCTTCTGCGACTGCAATAATCGTAAACTGCTTGCCCATTTCTGTTCTCTTGTTAATCGCATTACATACAACATCAATATCATATGGAATTTCTGGAACAAGAATAACATCTGCACCACCTGCAATACCAGCATGTAATGTAAGCCAACCTGTCTTATGACCCATCAACTCTACAATAAATACTCTGCTATGAGAAGCTGCTGTTGTATGAATACAATCAATCGCATTCGTTGCAATATCAATCGCAGACCAAAAACCAAAACTAACATCAGTTTCACATAAATCATTGTCAATTGTCTTCGGAAGAGTCACTACATTTAATCCATGCTCTCTTAATAAATTGGCTGTTTTATGAGAACCATTACCACCAAGTACAACTAAACAATCTAACTTTAATGATTTATATGTATTAATCATGCAAGTTACTTTATCTCTACCGTCATCCATTGGCTTGTCAATCTCTTTAAATGGCATTCTAGAAGTTCCAAGAATAGTTCCTCCTTTACTTAACACACCAGAAAAATCTTCACTACGCATCAATTTATAGTCTGTATTTACAAGACCTTTATAACCATTCTGAAATCCATAAATTTCCACCTTGTCATCTGCTTCAAAAAGAGCTTTTGATACACCTCTCATAGCTGCATTTAACGCTTGACAGTCACCACCACTTGTTAACATTCCGATTCTTAACATAACCTATACCTCCTACTATTTGGAACAACTGATAGAAAACTAAAATTGTTACCATTCTACTTTAGAACTTTTTAAATTCCTTTTTTATTATATCAAATAATAGAAAAATCAACCATACTTTTTTATATAAAATAATAAATTTCTTAAAATCTTAACCACAAATCTATGTAAAAACCCAGACAATTTCTCAACTGTCTGGGTTCTATACTTTTATCTTATTTTTTATTTCTTATTTTCTTCTACTACTTTAGCTTGAACATCCGAAGGAGCTGCTTCATAACGGTTAAATTCATAAGAATATTCACCAATACCCATTGTCATAGAACGGAGGTCTGTAGAATATCCACAAACTTCTGACATAGGAATTTCAGCAACGATTTCCTGTTTATTATTATGTAAGGAATTCATACCATACACACGACCACGACGACGGTTTAAGTCACCCATAATATCACCAGTGAACTTTTCTGGAACAACTACTTTCATTGTAGCGATTGGCTCTAAAAGAATTGGACTTGCTTTTAAGATACCATCTTTAAATGCTTGATAAGTAGCTGTCTTGAATGCCATTTCAGAAGAGTCTACATCATGATAAGAACCACCTGTTAAAGTAGCTTTAATACCTACTACTGGATAACCTGCTAAAGGACCTGCCTCTACGCTGTCTGCAATACCTTTTTCTACTGCTGGGAAGAAATTCTTAGGAACTGCACCACCGAATACGCTTTCATGGAATTCATAAGCCTGTTCCTGATTTCCTGATGGCTCAAAATCAATAATAACGTGACCATACTGACCATGTCCACCAGACTGTTTTCTATATTTATGTTCTGCTGTTACTTTCTTACGGATAGTTTCACGATAAGCAACACGAGGTTTACTTAATTCCATTTCCACTTTATAACGAGTTGCCATCTTGCTTGCTGTAATTTCCAAATGCTGTTCGCCAATACCATAAATTAATGTCTGATGATTTTCTACATCACTCACTGCCTTTAATGTCTGGTCTTCTTCCATCATACGAGCAAGTGCTTGAGATAACTTATCTTCATCACCTTTATTCTTTGCACGATACGCACGATATTCATAAGGAGTAGAAATCTTTGGCATATCATAAACAACTGGAGTATCTTTTACTGTTAAAGAATCACCTGTTAATGTACTGTCTAATTTTGCAATCGCACCGATATCACCAGCATATAATTCTTTTACTTCAATCTGTTCTTTACCACGAAGTACATATAATCTAGAAATCTTTTCTTCACATTCTCTCTTTGGATTATAAACAGTATCACCAGCTTTTAAAATACCAGAACAAACTTTAATCAAAGAGAATTTACCAAGAAATGGGTCAGCAATTGTCTTAAATACTTTTGCTGTCATTGGCTTATTCGCATCATAATCACCTGCAAATGTGCCATTTGTCTTTGTATTCATACCAACGATAACACACTTGTTTGGAGATGGGAAATACTTTTCTACTGCCTGAAGTAACATTGTAGTACCCTGAGCATTTAAACCAGAACCACAAAGTACTGGAACAATACTACAATCAATTACACTACTTCTAAGTGCTGCGGAAATTTCAGTTACTGTGAATTCTTCTCCACCAAAATACTTATCCATTAAATCTTCACTTGTTTCTGCAACTGCTTCCATTAAAGCTTCTCTATATTTATTTACATATTCCATCGAATAATCTGGAATTGGACATTCATTATAATCACTTAATTTTGTAAACTTACGACCTGCCATCTTTACTACGTTAACAAAACCAACAAATTTTTCTTTCTCACGAATTGGAGAATGGAATGGTGCAATACGCTTACCATAAGTTGCTGTTAAATCTTCTACTACTTGACGGAAGCTTGCATTGTCATCGTCCATATCAGTTACAAAGAAAATACGAGGAATCTTATATCTTTCACAAATTTCCCATGCTTTTCTTGTTCCAACTTCAATACCCTTCTTTGCTGAAATTACAATTACTGCTGCATCACATGCACTAACTGCTTCTTCCACTTCACCAACAAAATCAAAATAACCAGGAGTGTCAAGGAAATTAATCTTTGTATCTTCCCAAATCACAGGAACTACAGAGGTACTAATTGAAAACATACGCTTAATTTCTTCACGGTCAAAATCACTAATTGTATTACCTTCTTCTACCTTACCCTGACGAGTAATTAAACCTGTTGTATATGCCATAGCCTCTACTAAAGTAGTTTTACCTGAACCACCATGTCCTAAAACGGCAACATTCCTGATTTTTTCATACTTAAAAGTCTCCATCGTCTATACCCTCCAGTAAAAAAATTGTTGTTTTGTTGTTACTGTTTACTTTACTACTGTAATTCAATAACACTTTGTCATTTCAAAACCACTATCCCTATTTTACTAAATTTTCAGTCGATTTACAACTATTTTCTTTCAAATTAAGAAAAAAATTATTAGTATTTCACAATACATTTTAAAAATTGTTATTATTATTTTATTTCATCAGCTTTACGTTACTAAAAATTAACTATTTGCCCACTATTTTATATGGTATTCTTTTCATAAGTCTTTTGAATTTTATAAAAACCAAAGCTTGGTAGTATGTGTCATAATACACGCTTGCTTATGACAAAACTACCAAGCTTTCTCTTTTAGATACACTTTCTAAAAATAGATAACATTTCATCAATATGTTCTCTATCCATTACTAATGGTGGAAGAAAACGCACCGTATTTGCCCCAGCAGAAATTAAAATCAAGCCATTATCTAACGCTTTTTTTACAATATCTTTTACTGGATAATCAAATTCTAATCCTTGCATAAAACCAAATCCTCTATGTTCTTTAATCGCAGGAATTTCTTTTGCAAGTTCTTCTAATTTTTCATACAAATAAGCTCCATTTTTCTGAACATTTTCCAATACATTCTGTTCTTCAAACAATTCAAATACTTTGGCAATTGCTACTGTTACAAAAGGATTACCACCATATGTTGTTCCATGGTCACCCGGTTCAAATGCACTTGCTACTTCTTCTGTTGCTACAAACGCACCTACTGGCACACCACAACCAAGAGCTTTTGCTGTTGTTACAATATCTGGTCTGATGCCATACTGCTGATAATAGAACATACTACCCGTACGTCCCATACCACACTGAATTTCATCTAAAATAAGTACAATATCTTTTTCTTTACAAAGAGCGGACACACCTTCCAAAAATTCTTTTGTCGCAGGATAAATACCACCTTCACCTTGTAATGTTTCCATAATAATTGCAGATGTTTTTTCTGTAATTTTAGCTTTCACATCTTCTAAATTATTAAACTCTGCAAATACGACACCACCAATCAATGGCTCAAACGCTTCCCTATATTTCTTTGTTCCAGTAACAGAAAGTGCCCCCATACTTCTACCATGGAAAGAATGTTCCATAGCAATAATTTCACTATCTGCTTTCCCTGTCTTTTTATAATAATACTTTCTTGCTAACTTAATCGCACCTTCTACTGCTTCTGTACCACTGTTTGTAAAGAACACTCTATCCATACCAGATGCCTTTACTAAACACTCTGCTGCCAATGTCGCTGGTTCACTATAATAATAATTAGACGTATGCAATAACTTATCAATCTGTGCTTTTAACGCCTCATTATACGCCTCATTCTTATAACCAAGAGCAAATACACCAATACCCGCAGAAAAATCTAAATACTTCTTTCCATTGATATCATAAAGATATACTCCATCTCCATGATCTAACACAATCGGATATCTTCCATAAGTATGCATTAACACATGTTCCGCACGTTCTATTACACTCATTCTTCTTTCCTCCTATAAAAATACATTGCAGATACCAAGTAGAGTAGGCTTTCTAAAAAACTCTTATTTATATATAGCTGTTCCAATACCTTCATCGGTAAAGAATTCCAATAACAAGCTATGTTCCATTCTTCCATCTAAAATATGTACACTTGTTACACCTTGATTTACTGCATCAATACAGTTTCTCAATTTTGGTAACATACCCCCACCAATAAATCCACAGTTAATCAATTCTTCTGCTTCTTTTAAAGATAATCCCGAAATTAATGTAGATTTATCTTTTGGGTCACGACAAACCCCTTCAATATCGGTAAGAAATGCT
Organism: uncultured Lachnospiraceae bacterium; assembly: GCA_937891165.1. Classification (GTDB taxonomy): domain Bacteria; phylum Bacillota; class Clostridia; order Lachnospirales; family Lachnospiraceae; genus SIG299. The sequence goes on from CALAEX010000059.1 coordinate 16,106, forward strand.
AATTTTTCTGCACGAATTGCAGTAGCAACCGCATAAGCCGCATCATCTGCATTGATATTATAGGACTGATATTCTTTATCTAAGCCAATCGGTGCAATCACTGGTACAAAGCCTTGTTCTAGTAATGTATCAATTAAAGTAGTATCTACTTTCTCAATATTTCCAACAAAACCAATATCTTGTCCATTGACTAATTTTTTCGTCACTTGCAATGTATTTCCATCTTTACCGCAAATTCCGACTGCTTTTACCCCAATTTGTTCCATCATCTGTACTAAATTTTTATTTACACGATTTAATACCATTTCTGCTACTTCGATAGTTTCCTCATCTGTTACACGAAGCCCTTCTACAAATTGTGGCTGTTTGCCCAGTAAACCAACCCATTTGCTGATTTCTTTACCACCACCATGTACAATAATTGGCTTCATACCAACTAATTTCAACAATGCTACATCTCGAATCACATTTAATTGAAGATTTGGGTCAAGCATTGCACTACCACCATACTTTACCACAACCTTTGTATTATAAAATTTACGAATATAAGGTAATGCTTCAATTAAAATTTTTGCTTTTAACATATTTTCTTCCATGTTCTCTCCCTCTTTTAAGAACGGTAATCCGCATTAATTTTTACATAATCATAAGTTAAATCACAACCCCAAGCTTCTGCAATAG
>CALAEX010000060.1 GCA_937891165.1 uncultured Lachnospiraceae bacterium
TTACATTCTATTGTGCGTCCGAAAAAGCCAAGACAAGAACAAGGAAAAGCTCATAAAGTGTTTGAAAATAAACTAGGTCAAGTATTTACAGCAGAAAAACCAAACCAAAAATGGTGTACGGATTTTACTTACTTATTTTTAAAAAGTGGAGAAGTAAGGTATAATTGTAGTATCTTAGACCTTTATGATAGAAGTATCGTTGCAAGTATTACCGATCGAGCGATTACCAGTGACCTTGCGATTCGTACCTTACAAAAAGCACTCACTTCTCAAAAAATAACCAAAGGAGAATTAATGTTACATTCCGACCAAGGCAGTCAGTACACTTCAAAAGCATTTACTGAATTTTGTACGTCTGCTTCTATTATACAAAGTATGAGCAAAGCAGGACATCCCTATGACAATGCACCCATGGAACGATACTTCAACACTTTAAAAAATGAATGTATTTATCTGTATGAATTTTCGAAAGAAGAAAGTCTCTATCAAGCAGTAGAAGAATTTGCGTATGTGACCTATAATCATGTTCGACCTCATTCTTCGAATGAGTATCAAACACCATGGGCAACTAGATATGCTAAAAATATATCTTCCAAAATAAGTATAACATAGTAAAATATAAGAAATGGAACGAGTAGGAATTAGAAATAAAAGTATAAAAAAATATTGTTTTATGAGTCAAAAATGTTACAAAAAAGCTTGACCACAACAATCTTCATTTGTAAATATCTCTTTTCTGTTCGTACTTTCCTCTTTGCGGAAAAATTCATCCTTGTGCTCTTTCTTTGTTTTTGCAAATGAAGCATAATCCTCCGCCAACAGGGATTTTCCATACAAATGATGACTTAACCTTTTACATAATTGAATTGGCACAGATGCTGTTTTCTGGCTTTTATCATGAATCAGCGTATCAAAATATATTTCAAACTCGACAGTATTAATCATACTTAACTGCAGCTTACTAATCTTATAATTATAAAAATTAGCATTCATGGTATATATGTAACTTTTATACGAAGAAGCAGTAATTCCCGGTTTTACTTCATTTTCAATAAATTCTTCCATGTAGGCACCGAATGTTTTGGTTTTATCTACTTTCTGTATAGATTGGGCCTCAAACATTTTCTCCCATGCCATTAATGCCTGTTTACAATTTTTAACCGCCTCTTTTTCTGTCTTACCTCTCCTTTTAATACGTTTCGGTTTTCCGGAATCAGACTCTGGATTAATATACTTGCTTTGGATTACACACTCCCAGCTTCCATCAGGTAATCTTCTTGTACTACCTTCTCCTCTTGAATTTCTTACTACATTAGCCATGAAAATCATCCTTTCCAAAAAGTGATACCAGAGTGATATTAAAAAGTGATATCAGTTACATTATAAAACAAAATAAAAGACCATTCAACTAGCACTTTTCACTAAATCGAATGGTCTTTTGTCATGTTTTAACGTGTTTTATTATGCAAGTTGCACAATATTTTTATTACTTGTTATAGTTAACAATCTTACCAAAATCAGGCTTTAAGCTAGCACCACCAACTAATCCACCATCAATATTTGGCTGAGCAAATAATTCTGGAGCACTTGCTGCGGAAACACTACCGCCATACTGAATACGGATAGCTTCTGCTGTTGCTTCATTATAAAGTTCTTTAATGCAAGCACGGATACCAGCACAAACTTCTTCTGCCTGTTCTGTTGTTGCAACCTTACCTGTACCAATAGCCCAGATTGGCTCATAAGCAATCACTGCTTTTGCTGCCTGTTCTGCTGTTACATTTAAGAATGCAATCTTAATCTGCATACGAATCCAATCCATAGTAACACCCTGTTCTCTCTGTGTTAAAGATTCACCACAGCAGATAATTGGTGTAATACCATGTTCAAATGCCTTAAGAACTTTCTTGTTTACAGTTTCATCTGTTTCTGCGAAATATTCACGTCTTTCAGAATGACCAAGAATTACATATTTTACGCCAATATCTGTTAACATATTTGGAGCGATTTCGCCTGTATATGCACCAGATTCTTCATAAAACATATTTTCAGCACCAATTTCAATGTTGCTGCCCTTAGCTGCTTCTAATGCGGTTGTTAAAGAAATTGCTGGAACACAGAATACAACATCTACTTCATCGTTCTTTACTAATGGCTTTAATTCTTCAATCAACTTCACTGTCTGGCTAGGAGTTTTATTCATTTTCCAGTTTCCTGCAATAATTTTCTTACGAGTTTTATCGTTAGCTGCTGCTACACCTGGAAGTTCCTTACCTTCAAGGAATTCTAAGGAAGCACCACCACCTGTAGAAATATGAGACATCTTATCACCAAAACCAAGCTGGTTAACTGCTGCTGCGGAGTCACCACCACCGATAATAGTTGTAGCTTCAATATTAGCTAAAGCTTCTGCTACAGCGATAGTACCCTTTGCAAAGTTAGACATTTCAAATACACCCATAGGTCCATTCCAAACAACTGTCTTAGCATCTTTAATAGCATCTGCATAAAGCTTTCTTGTTTCTTCACCGATATCAAGACCCTGTTCATCAGCAGCGATTTCACCACGACCTACTGTATGATAAGGAGCATCATTAGAGAATTCCTTAGCTACTACAGTATCTACAGGAATTAATAACTTCACGCCCTTCTTTTCAGCCTTTTCTATCATTTCCTTAGCGTAATCAAGGTAGTCAGCTTCAAGAAGAGAATTACCAACTTCTTCACCCTGTGCCTTCATGAATGTATATGCCATACCGCCACCGATGATAAGAGTATCTACCTTATCAAGAAGGTTGTTGATAACAGAAATCTTAGAAGAAACTTTAGAACCACCAAGGATAGCTACGAAAGGTCTAACAGGATTGTTTACTGCATTACCAAGGAAATCTATTTCCTTCTGCATTAAGTAACCAACTACTGCTGTATCTACATACTTTGTTACACCAACGTTAGAACAATGTGCTCTATGTGCTGTACCAAATGCGTCATTTACAAATACATCACAAAGAGAAGCTAATTCTTTAGAGAATGCTTCGCCATTCTTTGTTTCTTCTGCACGATAACGAGTATTTTCAATAAGAACTACTTCACCATCATTCATAGCTGCTACTGCTGCCTTTGCATTTTCACCAACAACAGTTGGGTCTGCTGCGAAAGTAACCTTCTGACCAAGAAGTTCTTCTAAAGCTACCGCTACAGGAGCTAAAGATAATTCTGGCTTTGGTTCTCCCTTTGGCTTTCCTAAATGAGAGCAAAGAATAACTTTACCACCATCGTTGATTAACTTCTTAATGGTTGGAAGTGCTGCTACTAAACGAGTATTGTCTGTAATCTTACCTTCCTTTAATGGCACATTGAAATCACATCTTACTAATACACGTAAGCCCTTTACATTGATATCATCTACAGATTTTTTGTTTAACATGACAAAATCCTGCCTTTCCTGCTTTTATATTTTCTAAAACAAGAAGGTCCGGTCCAAACAAAGACCGGACCTTCTATGGCCTCACGACAAAATTAGAATAAATTCTAATCGGATTATGCTAATTCAGCAAAATACTTAATTGTTCTAACCATCTGGCTTGTGTAGGAGTTCTCGTTATCATACCAAGAAACAACCTGTACCTGATATGTGTCTTCATCAATCTTGCTAACCATTGTCTGAGTAGCATCAAATAAAGAACCATACTTCATACCGATAACGTCAGAAGATACGATTTCGTCTTCGTTGTAACCGAAAGATTCATTTGCAGCAGCCTTCATAGCAGCATTGATACCATCTTTAGTTACATTAGCACCCTTAACAACTGCAGTAAGGATTGTTGTAGAACCTGTAGGAACTGGAACTCTCTGTGCAGAACCGATTAACTTGCCATTTAATTCTGGAATAACAAGACCGATAGCCTTTGCAGCACCTGTGGAGTTAGGAACGATGTTTGCAGCACCTGCACGAGCACGTCTCTTATCGCCTTTTCTCTGAGGACCATCTAAGATCATCTGGTCACCTGTGTAAGCATGAATTGTGCTCATGATACCACTCTGAATTGGAGCGTAATCATTTAATGCCTTAGCCATAGGAGCTAAGCAGTTTGTAGTACAAGAAGCAGCGGAAATAATAGTATCTTCTGCTGTTAATGTCTTTTCATTTACAGAGTAAACGATAGTTGGTAAATCGTTACCAGCTGGAGCGGAGATAACAACTTTCTTTGCACCTGCATCGATATGTGCCTGAGATTTAGCCTTAGATACATAGAAACCTGTACATTCAAGAACTACATCTACACCGATTTCTCCCCATGGAAGATCCTGTGCCTTAGGCATAGCATAGATAATAATTTCCTTGCCATCTACAGTGATAGAACCAGGAACTTTAACTGTCTTGCCATCTTCTTCAAAAACAGGCTCTTTGGATTCTACAGTGTGAAGGTTATCACCAATCTTACCACAGTATCCACCCTGAGCGGTGTCATACTTTAATAAGTGTGCTAACATTGCAGGACTTGTTAAATCGTTGATAGCTACTACCTCGTATCCTTCTGCACCGAACATCTGTCTGAATGCAAGACGACCGATACGACCAAAACCATTAATTGCAACTTTAACTGCCATTTTTTGTTTCCTCCTAAATATGTTTCTTGTCCGTTTTAGGTATCTGTCCATAAGACAGATATTTTTCCATAGCATACGAACTTACTTATATTTTAACTAAATACGTCGAAAATATCAAGTACAAAATGTATTTTCTTATGAAAAATTTGCTAAACTATATTTTTACTACATATTACATATACTTTTTACAGCAATCAAAAGCAGATGGTATCGATATTTTTTCTTTTATTTCTTGTTTTGTAAAAGTTTTACTATCTTCTTTTATCATAACAGGTAACAGTAATTGTGTTTCTATTTTAATTTCATAGCACCACAATCTCCATTCTACATGAGAAAAGATATGTTTTCCATCTTCTTTTCGTTGGATTGTTGTATTTGGAAATAATTCTTCTACCTGTTGCTTAGTTAAATGACCTTCCACATTTGGAAGTTCCCACATCCCAGATAATAATCCTTTTTTCGGACGTTTATGAAGAACAAATGCGAGTTCTTGTTCTATTTCTTTCTTTATAATAAAAACCGTTCGTTCTTCTACTTTTCTTTCTTTTTTTTGTGGTTTTACTGGAATTTGAAGCTCGACCCCTTGATGAAATGCCTGACATAAATGCATCACAGGACATTGTTCACACAATGGTTTTCCATTTGGTAAACAAACTGTTGCCCCAAGTTCCATTAAAGACTGATTAAAATCTCCCGGTCGGTCTTTTGGCATAATCTCTCGTACATCTTCTTCTAACTCTTTTTTTATTTTTTCCTTTGTAATATCATCAAAACTTGCTGAGATTCGCTTTAATACTCGAAGCACATTTCCATCTACAGAAGGCTCTGCAAGTCCAAATGCAATGGAAGAAATCGCACCAGCCGTATAAGAGCCAATACCTGGCAATTTCTTTAATGCTTCATAATCCGCTGGTAATTCTCCACCATATTCATCCATTACAATCTTTGCAGTCTTTTGCATATTTCGTACTCGATTATAATACCCAAGTCCTTCCCAAAGCTTTAATAATTTTTCTTCTTCTGCCCCGGCTAGTGCTTTTATATCAGGAAGTGCCTCGATAAAGCGGTCAAAGTACCCCTTGACCGCTTCTACTCTTGTCTGCTGTAACATAATTTCCGAAACCCATACATAATAAGGCTTTGGTTCTTGACGCCATCTTAAAATTCTGGCATTCCTCTCATACCAATGCAGTAAATAAGGAACAATTTCCGAATAATTATATTTCATAATTCTCTCTTTCTAATATACGGTTCACACGATTTCTTTTCACTTTAGAACGGTTACTTTGTACAAATTTTTATTGTTTCGAATAATCAATAAAGCAAAGATTTAAGTCTACATCTGTAGAAATACCACTCACTCTACCACTATCTGTATATTGCCACATTGCAAAATTATATGGATAATATAAGTTTGTACCATAATAGGCATACCATAAATCATATGGAAGCTGTTCTAAATCAATATCTAAAATACTCCAATTCGTGCTAGAATAAATCATTGGAGTGTATCCTGCTGCCAAAATGGTTTCACAAAAGGCTTTTGCACAAGCAGTTCTTTCTCTATTAGAAAGGTCATTTGCTCTGCCACCTTCTCTATATTCTGTATCATAGACAACAGGAAATGTAATATCATATCCTCTTAAATTTTCAATCACAATATTCGCTTCTTGAATTGCTTCTTCCTCTGTAAGTGCCTGTGTAAAATAATACACACCTACTTCTAATCCTGTCTCTAATGCCCCTTTAATATTATCTTCATATTTTGGGTCCATCGCACAATTGCCTTCAGGTGCAGTTCCTCGATAACCAAGACGGATAATGGCATAATCGACTCCTGCTGCTTTTACTTTCTTCCAGTCAATATCTCCTTGCCATTTTGACACATCAATACCTGTCATTGTCTTCTTTACGCCATTTTCATAGTATGCCCAGAACCCATTTTCATCTTTCTTAAAATTCTCTAAGTTAAAATTATGAAGTCCTACTTCTTGTCTTGCTCGAACTAATAACTTTTCTCCACCATCGCCAGTTACAGTGACTCTTGCATCATATAATTGTTCTTCTGTAATCGGAGTAGAAATCCCCATAGAATCTACATCACAATAATCATCTTCTGCAAATAAATAAAAGGATGGAGAGGATAGACGAAATACATCTCTAGAAGAGTATGTAATATTGCCTCGAATTCTTCCTATAAAATTTCCATTTCCTAACTCTACAAAACACTGCATAACAATGCCACTGTCTGTAATTTCATAAGTCAAATTAGAATCTGACTTCATTTTATATACTTCTTCCGCTAAAGAACTATCACAAGCTGGTAAAGATACATAATAATATCTTCCATCGGAAACTAAATCTGCAATCACTGCCTGTCCTGCATCTAAATAAGAATTAACAGTAACTACATTTTCTAACATTGCCTGTGGCAAAATCACAAAGTATTCCATTAATGTATTTCCTGCTACAATACGCAACGTATCTGCTTTGCTACTTTTCTGTTCTAAGAAAGAAAATACAAGCTGATTTCTTTCATTCTTACAATAATCTCCAACTATTGGGCAAAGCTTTGCTATATTGCCACTTTCCATATAATAATCCCAATAAAACGTCTTTGTTACTCCACCATTGGAAATAATAACTTCACAAGCTGCTTCTTTCTCAGATTCTACTGCTGCATTTTTATAAGATACCTTATAAATACCATTAGAAAATGTCAAATATTGCTTTCCACCTATCTGCTCTACTAAAGCAGTAAACCCATGTAAATCCTGTGCATTCGCAATAGCTACTTCTTGCTCTAAGTTTTCTAATACCTGCCTAGCATCTACTACATTAGCATATACTTGCTCAATTCCATCTGGTTTTTCTCCATCTATAGAAGAATCTCCTGGTGTTGTTCCAGCATTTTTATCTTCATTCCATGCCGAAAAATATCCTGTTACCGCATTTCGGAACTTATCCGATACTTTCATTGCCGCAAAAAATCCAGTCATACTAACAACAAGTATTGCTACTGTCAATAATGCCACTAATGTGCCTACTTTCTTATTTTTCATGCGTAATTCCTTTCTTTATTATCCTTTTACTTCTACTGTACTTCCATACATACTCTTTGTTACTACAATTTTTTTCTCAATACATTCTTTTAATTCTTCTACATGAGAAATAATTCCTACCATTCGATTTCCCGTTGCCAAGTCTTTTAAAATAGCAATCGCTTGTTCTAGGGAATCTTTATCTAAACTTCCAAATCCTTCATCAATAAACATCGTTTCTACTACAATACCACCTGCATACTTTTGAATGACATCTGATAAACCTAATGCTAACGATAATGCTGCTTTAAAGGACTCTCCGCCAGAAAGTGACTTTACACTTCTTGCTTTTCCAGTAAAATAATCCATCACTTCTAACTCTAATCCTGTCACATTCCGTTTATTTTCAGCTTCCTTCCTTCGCAAAAGAGCATACCTGCCTCCACTCATTCGTTTTAAGCGTACATTTGCTTCCCCAATGACTTGTTCAAAATAGAATGCCTGTACATACTGTTCAAATGGAAGTTTTTCTTTTCCTACCAATTCTCCATTTGCCACTTGACTTAATACAACAATTTCACTATATTGCTGTTGCAGTTGCTCTTGTTTTATCAACTGTATCTTTACTTGCTCTAATAACTTCTCATTTTGTTGTAATCGAGTGGCTTGTCTTGTATATTGTTCTTTCTTTTGTTCTTTTTCTTTTAATAACCACTCTATTCCTTCTACAATATCATCCGTGTCTTCGATTTCTTCTTTTGTCAACTCTTGCTCTAAAAAGGACTTTCGTTCTTTATAATGAATCCAATCTTCCTCAATTTTTTGTATTTCTTTTTCTAAAACAATTTGCTCATCCTCTGATAAAAGTGCCTGTTCATACTCTGCTTGTGTAGAAAATCCAGCTAAATACATTCCCTTTTGATATTCTTCTAACGCTTTTTGTTCCTTTTGCAAATAGCTCAGTTTCTGTGTCAAAAGTTGTTCTAATACAGCAGATTCACTTTGTTTTATTTTACTCCATTCTTGATAATTTTGCTCTGCCAAATAAATTGCTTCTTTTGTTTGTTGCTGCTCTGCTTCTAAATCTTTGAATGCTTGTTCTGCTTCTGACATAGTTTGATAAGAAACATCCTGACAAATTCTTTGAATCGTCTGCTTAATTGCTTCTTGTTCTATTGTCAACTTGCGATATTGTTCTTGCAACTCTTTTAACACAAAAAGTTCTTTTTCGAGTTCTTTTTCTAATACAAGTTCTTCTTCTTTTGCTTGCATTGCTTCTTCTTGCTGTTTCACTAAAACATCTAACTTACTTTCTACTTCTTCTAATTCTTTTTTTCGTAAGCGTTCTGTTTCTTCTCTTTGCCAAACAAGTTGTTCTATGGAAACATCTTTTGGTAAATCCATTTGTTGCAATAAAAATTCAAATGCTGCTTTTTGTGACGCCGCTTCTTTTCCTAATTCCTCAATTCTCTTACGAGAATATTCATAGTCTGCTCGTTTTTGCTCTAATTCCTCTCGTTTTGGCACAAAATAAGATATCTTGGCTGGTTTTGGATGAACTAAAGACCCACAAACAGGACAAGGCTTTCCCTTTTTCAACTCTAATGCCAAAATACCCGCTTGTTCACAAGTATAAGCCGCTTCTAATTTTTGTAACTCTATCGCTGATTCTTGTTGTTTTTCTAATCTCGTTGTAATTTCTGCGACTAATCTCTCATAATTGATACGAAGATTTTCATAAGTTTCAAAATGATTTGCCCAAATCTTTAGCTGTTCCATTTCTTGTTTTAATTGTCTCTCTTTTACTTCTAATGCCCTTCCCTTTTGAAAAATCTCCGTTAATGTTTCTTTCTTTTTTCTACACTCTGTTAATTGTGCCTCTTTTTGTTCTAGAACACTTTGTTGTTGTTCTTCTTTTTGTTGTAATACAATACGTTCTTGCTCTTTCTCTTGATAACGCTGTTGCTGTACCTCTTTTTCTTTTAATTTCTTTTGTTCTATTTTTAATTGCTCCATCCGAACAAATAATTGTTCTATGCCTACTTTATCTGCCTGAGCTTTTTGATAAAACAAAATAATTTGCTGTTCTTCTTCTTTTAATTTTTCTATTTGTTTTGTTTTTTCTTCTATCGTTTCTAATAATTCTTTTGTTTCTTTTTTTACTCTTTGATAGGTATCCCAAGAGTTCCTTACAAATGTATCTGCCTTTTTAGCTAAAAAAAGACTCTCTTTTTTGGTCTCTTTTTCTTGTTGCAAAGAAAACATCTGTGGCAACTTTTCTTCTAAGGCAAGTAATTCTTTTCTTTTTTCCTGAAGTTCTTGCAGTTTTACTTTTTTCAATTGCAATTGTGTCAATTCATCTTCTATTTGTAACAACTGTTCTGCACAAAGTCGTTGTGCCTTTTTATCTGTCCGAATCAATTCTTTTAATATAGTCGGAAATTCTTTTGTCAATGCAATTTGTTTTTTCTGTAAAAATTCCTCTAACGTAGATGCATATTCGCTCTCTAAAGCATATTCTATACTACTATAATATTGCACTAAAGAACGGTCTACTTCCTCACAAGCTCTCTTTATTTTCAACATTCGGTCTTTTAATTGCTTTCCAACCTGTTCTAATTCTCCTGTGTGAAATACTTTTCTAAAAATTTCTCCTCGTTCTTTACTCTCTACTGTCAAAAGCTTTAAAAATTCTCCTTGTGCAATCATAGAGATTTGCTTAAATTGCTTCCAATCTACAGACAGAAGTTCTTCAATTTGTTCTGTCACCATTTGATATCCTACAATCTTACTGCCATCTGGCATAAAAAGAACTGCCTCTGCCTTACTATCTGTAAACCCTTCTCCTCTTTGTTTTGGTCTACGATATGGCGGTTTTCTTTCCACACGATAAATATTTCCATGATGAGAAAACTCTAAAATTACATATGTTTTTACATCTTCTTTTGCAAAATCAGAACGAAAAGAATCTACTTGTCGATATTCTCCACTCGCATTACCAAACAAAGCAAACGAAATTGCATCAAAAATTGTAGTCTTCCCTGCTCCTGTTGCACCATGTACAAGGAACACTCCCTCAGACACTATTTGTTCTATTGGTAACACAACCCTATCTGCAAAAGGACCAAAAGCACTCCATTCTAAGTAAATTGGTTTCATACTTCCTCCAAAATATCTTGCACCATTTTTTCCTGCGTTTCTTCCATAGCACTTCCTGTTTGTTTTAAAAAGAATTCTCGAAATAATTCTAGTGTTCCACACGTTTGAATTGCCTTTTCTGTTATGGCTTCTGCTCCGCTTGCTCTTGTCCTTGTATTGTCAAAATCCAATAACATCACATTCGGATAAACTGCACGAATTTTTCCAAACACATCATAAATTTCTTCTTCATCTGTTAAAGTAATATGCATATAATCTTCTCTATCTGTTGCTTTTACTACTTCATCCCGCGTCAACTGTTCTAGCGTCCCTTTAATTTCTCTCATGTCATGTAATGGCGTAAACGGAAGTTTTTCAATTTTTACCGTTCCTTTTTCTTTTATCGTAACTAAGGTAGCCGATTTGATATGTCTAGCCTCTGAAAAAGAATATTTAATTGGAGAACCTGCATATCTCACTGTTTCTTTCCCAACTTTTTGTGCTTTATGTAAATGACCTAACGCCACATAATCAAATCCATCGAATATCCGATAATCTATCATATCCAAACCGCCTACAGACTTTGTTTCTGAATCAGTTTCCACTAAATTTACTCCAATTCCACCTACCAATTGATGAGCAAGTAAAACATTACGCTTCGTTGTATCAATAAACAAACGATTTAATAACAATTGTATCGCCTGTGTATAATCTTTTGGAGTTTCTTCTCCTTCTAACACTTCTATTTGTTGTGGCTTTATAAATGGCAACAAATAAAAATTTACTTCTCCATAAGCATCCAATAAAGTAATCCTTTGTATTTGTTCTTCATAAGTACCTGCTACATAAATCCCAGCAGTTTCTAATAGTTTCCTTCCAAAAGAAAGACGCTCTGGACAATCATGATTTCCACTAATGAAAAGCACAGGTATATTTTTTTCTGAAAGTGCTGTTAGAAAATAGTCTAACTGCTTTACTCCCTCAATCGTAGGAACAGATTTATCATATACATCTCCTGCAATCAATACCACGTCCACTTCCTGCTCGATTGCCATAGAAACTGCTTGTGCTAATACATTTTTTTGCTCCTCTAACATAGAATATTCATATACTTTTTTTCCAATATGCAAATCTGCTAAATGTAATAGTTTCATGCTCCACCCCTTATAAAGCGGATAGATATCATCCGCTTTGTTACCTCCTTAGAACCATTGCATTAATACTTAATAAATTCGTTAATTACTTGTACAATACCATCTTCATCATTCGATGCCGTTACATAATCTGCTACAGCAATAACTTCTGGTCTTGCATTTGCCATAGCTACGCCAAGTCCTGCATACTGAATCATCGTTAAGTCATTGTAACCATCCCCACAACAAATAATTTCTTCTCTGCTAATGCCAAGATATGAAAGAAAACGCTGTAATACAGAAGCTTTATCAATACCTTTTGGCATAATTTCCAAAAAGTATGGCTCAGAACGGAAAATATTTAAACTTCCTGCATATTTATCCTTTAATTTCTTTTCTACCTGTACTAAATAATCAGGGTCTGCGGTCATTAAACATTTATTTACTGGAAAATCTATCGAATCTTTAAAATGCCCTACTCTTTGAATCGAAATATTGTTAATTTTTGCCTCCCAATCCATATATTTATCGACATCTGTACCAGCTAATGCATATTCATTGTCATACGTCATAATACCAACACGGTTTTGACGAGCCTCTTCACAAAGAATTCCTACCATATCTGCTGGAATTGTCTTATCCAAAACTATTTCTTTCGTAGCATAGTTGATAATTCTAGCACCATTAAACGATAATACATAATTTCCAAAACGTGCAAGCTCTAAGTTTTCTGCTACATATCGTGTTCCTGGTGTAGGACGACCAGAAGCAATCGCTATTTTCATTCCCTTTTCTTGAATCCGAAGTAACGCCTCTTTTGTCGCTTGTGTAATCTGCTTTTTTGAATTAGTCAATGTTCCATCAATATCTAACACTAATAACTTATAGTCCATACTCCCTCCATAAAAACATATTTTATTTAACGAATTCTCTCAGGAAATCCTACTTTCTTTTGCACTTTACGAAGTGTCTTATTCGCAAAATAGTTTGCTTTTTCTGCATTGTTCTTAATCACACTATCTACATACGCTTTATCTTTTGCAATATCTTCCATTTTATCTTGCAGTGGCTTTAAAACAGAAACTACAGTTTCCCCTACAGCTAACTTAAACTCTCCATATCCTTTACCAGCAAATTCTTGCTCCGCCTCGGTTGGTGTCTTACCTGTACATGCACAATAAATATCCAGTAAGTTTTTAATTCCCGGCTGTTCGTCACGATATAAAATAGTACTTTCGGAGTCTGTTACTGCACGCTTAAATTTTCTCATAATTGTATCAGTATCATCCAATAAATAAATACTTGCATTTGGATTTTCATCCGATTTGGACATCTTCTTCGTTGGCTCTTGCAAACTCATAATTTTTGCTC
>CALAEX010000061.1 GCA_937891165.1 uncultured Lachnospiraceae bacterium
AATAATGATAAAAAAGAAGAACGTTCTTTCTGTTTATATCATATGTTAATAATAGTATGATTATGTTAAGGATATGGATAGAAAGAGGTTTGAAATGCCAGAGAATGAGGAATGCAAAAATTGGATTATTTCTAATGAGTATTCGGATGAAATTGCAGGATACTATGGGAAGGTAAGTCTTTTGGATGGGGAAGCGTGTTATCAGTTAATTGATGAAAATTTTGCAATTGTGCATCGACAAAGGGATGAACAGGAGGGCAGGGTCGTACAGAATATTTCTTTTTTTCGTCCGTATTGTTTTGGGTTGTTGCAGGAGGAAAATTTAGAGGAAATTGGAGTTAATAGAGTTAGAAGAATTTCTGGGTTTGATTATCGTGGAAGTGGTATTTTACTTGGATTTGTAGATACGGGCATTGATTATACGCATCCTGTGTTTTTAACAGCGAGTGGAACAAGTCGAGTGAAGGCTATTTGGGACCAAAATACGCAAAGTGGAGAACCGCCAGAGGGGTTTTTGTATGGGACAGAATTTGGGGAGGAAGAAATTGCTGCGGGGACTGCCCCAAAGGATGAAAATGGACATGGAACATTTTTAGCAGGAATTGCTGGTGGGAAAGAAGACCAGGAGGCTGATTTTTTTGGTGTTGCTCCATTAGCAGAAATTGTAGTTGTCAAATTAAAAGAGGCAAAACCTTATTTAAAAGAATATTATTGTATGCCAGAAGATGTCATTGCATTTAGTGAAGCGGATGTAATGATGGGGGTTAAGTATTTGATAGCGTATGCTTCTAAAGTACAAAAACCGCTTGTATTATGTCTTGGTATAGGAAGTAGTTTAGGTAGTCATAGGGGGACAATTCCTTTATCTTTTTATTTGGATAGTTTAGCGTATCGCCCCGATGTATGTTTAGTAACTGCGGTTGGAAATGAGGGTAATAAAAGACATCATGCGAGAATTTTACTAGAGGATGAACCAAAGGAAGTAGAAATCAATGTAAGTGCTAGAGGAAGTGGTTTTACATTAGAACTTTTTTCAGAGGCAATTACGGATTTAAATGTGCAACTATTTTCTCCAACAGGAGAAGTTTCCTCTATATCTGCGTTGTTTGGAGCAGAACGGATTCCTTTTTTATTTGATAGAAGTGTGGTTTTTGTGGAACGAGAAACGTTAATGAGAACAGGAACACAGCAACGCATACAGCTTCGTTTTCAAAGACCATCGGAAGGAATTTGGCGGCTACAGTTTGATAGAAGTGAAATGCCTGCACTGGTGGATTTGTGGTTGCCATTGACTGTATTTTTGGATGAGGAAGTTTACTTTTTAGATGCAAACCCAGAGGTAACGTTATGTGAGCCAGCAAATGCTTCTTTGCTTTTTGCAGTTGGTGGGTATTCTACAGAAACAGGAGGTATTGCTCCATTTTCGAGTAGGGGATTTACAGCAGATGGACAAAAACAGCCGACACTGTTAGCACCAGCAGTAAATGTAGTAGGACCATTTCCTAGTGGAGGTTATATTGAAAAAAGTGGAACAAGTATTGCAGCCGCTTATAGTGCAGGATGTGTTGCTCTTTTTATGGAATATATTGAAGAATATCGTTTGACAGGAGCAGCAGCTCCATTAGATACTGTGTTATTACGAAATTTATTTTCGTTAGGAGCACGACGAGAAAATAGTATAGAATATCCAAATACAGCATATGGTTATGGAACATTGAATTTATATGGCGTATTTGAATTTTTAAGAAGATTATAGAGGATAGAAAGGGACAAAAGAATGGGAGATTGGAAGAAAAATCTGCGGGTAGTAGAGCCATATGTGCCAGGCGAACAACCAAAGCACAGTGATATGATTAAATTAAATACAAATGAAAATCCTTATCCACCAGCACCAATGGTAGAGAAGGTATTAAAAGAGATTTCAATAGACGATTTGCGGTTATATCCAAAACCAGATGCAAGAGAATTAGTAGATACGTTAGCTGAAGAATATAAAGTTAGTTCAGAACAAGTATTTGTAGGAGTTGGCTCAGATGATGTACTTGGAATGGCATTTTTAACTTGTTTTTCGAGTGGAAAAGAAATTTTATTTCCAGATATCACATACTCTTTTTATCCAGTGTGGGCAGAATTGTTTGGTATTCCTTATCGTTGTCCTGCTTTGGATGAGAAGTTTCGTGTGAAAAAAGAGGATTATTTTGTACCAAATGGTGGAATTGTTATTGCAAATCCAAATGCACCAACTTCGATTGCAATGGAATTAGAGGAAATTGAGGAAATTGTAGCAAAAAATCCAGATTCTGTTGTGATTATTGATGAGGCTTATATTGATTTTGGTGGAAAAAGTGCCTTGCCATTCGTAGAACAATATGAAAATTTATTAGTAGTACAGACATTTTCGAAATCTCGCTCGATGGCGGGTATGCGAATTGGTTTTGCGATTGGTAGCAGAGCATTGATTGATGCAATGTATGCGGTGAGAAATTCTTATAATTCTTATACAATGAATTTGCCATCTATTTTATGTGGCGTAGAAGCTGTGAAAGACCGAGCTTATTTTGACAAAACAAGAACTGCGATTATAAAAACAAGAGAAAAAGTAACAAAGCAGTTAGAACAATTAGGATTTGTTGTGTTACCTTCTAAGACAAACTTTTTATTTGTTACACATGAAAAGGTATGTGCAGAAGAATTATTTGAAATGCTTCGTAAAAAGCATATTTATGTTCGTTATTTTAAAAAGCCACGAATCCAAAATTACTTGAGAATTACCATTGGAACAGAAGAACAGATGGAATGTTTGATAAGACAATTGGAGGCGTATCTTGGTTAGAAATTATCAAAAAGAATTAGAAAAACAAATAGAACAGCAGCAAAAGGTAGGTATAAAACCTACCCTTTTGTTGCATAGTTGCTGCGCCCCTTGTAGTAGTTATGTATTAGAATATCTTTCTCCTTATTTTAATATCTATGATTTTTATTATAATCCGAATATTTCCCCAAAACAAGAATATGAAGAACGAAAAGAAGAATTGATACGTTTGATACAAGAACTAGATTTGCAACAGGAAATTATTTTTTTAGAAGGGACTTATGAGCCTGAAACATTTTTTGCAATGGCAAAAGGATTAGAAACATTGCCCGAAGGGCAAGAAAGATGTTTTCGATGTTATGAAATGCGATTGAGAGAATCTGCAAAAATCGCAAAAGAGCAAGGAGCAGATTATTTTGCAACAACACTTACGATTAGTCCATTGAAAAATGCACAAAAACTGAATGAGATTGGAGAACGTATTGCACAGGAATATGGTGTAGCTTATTTACCGTCTGATTTTAAAAAGAAGAATGGATATAAACGGTCAGTGGAGCTTTCCGCACAGTATGGATTGTATCGTCAAAATTATTGTGGATGTGTATTTTCAAAAATCCCATCGCAAAGCGATTTTTAATGGATTTTTGTATCGTAATTATGAAGGTACTGAATAATTACG
>CALAEX010000062.1 GCA_937891165.1 uncultured Lachnospiraceae bacterium
AAATGTTACATTTTAATATAAAATGTAATATTTTTTGCGTGGTAGAACAAGAATTTGAGAACTATGATGGGAAAATATGGAACAGAAAAAGAAAGAAAAAACGGGACATTGTATCTTAACTTACCGTGTGCGGTTGTATGATAGACACTATACTTGGTTAGAACAGACAAAAAAACTATATACAAAAGTAGTAGCTCATTTTTTTCAGGTGTTAATCAAGGAAGAGGAACTGTTAGAGCAATCGGATTTTCTGTTGCTTCGTGCATTGGAAGAAAAATGTATTGGAACAAAGGAAATGAAAGCAAAGGGAATTCCAGTTTCCTATCCTTTATTAGGGTTTCCAAAGATTCCATTGTATTTTAGGCGTTCTGCGATTAATGCAGCCATTGCACTGATGCGAAAATGTACCTTAAATAGCGAGTGGAAAACAATAGAGGAAGAAGAAACTCGTTTAGAATCTATTTGTTCTACTTGTCCATTGACCCTATATAAAGGAATGTATCAAAACTTCACAGAGACTTCGATTGAATTAAAAGTGTTTACAGGAGAGAGTTGGAAGTGGGTAACTTATCCATTCTCTGGTAGAAGCTTTCCAAAAGAGGCAACTACCTTATCTCCGTTTCTTGTACTAAGAAAAAAACAAGCATGGTTAAATGTACCACTTTCGTTTGAAGTAGAAGATATTCGTACAGTAAAAGAACGAATGGAGCAAGGGGAAAAAATTTGTGCGGTATCATTTCCAGACTATAACGTAATGGCAGCAGCAGTAGTCTTGTCGAAAGAAGGAGAACTAATAGCAAAGCAATTATTTCAAGGTGGAACACAAAGAGAAAGCCAAAGAAAACGAATCCTAGAGCAAATCAAACAAAGTGAAGAAAGCCGTGGTTTGAAAAAGAAGAAAGAAGAAACCTGCAAAAAAGATTCACAAGAATCTTTGACAGAATCCTTTAGTATCAGTGGAGTAAAAGAAGATACATTTTATTCAACAGAAAATATAACATTATATCAAAAATTAAGAGACCTAAATCGGTATTATGCTCAAACGATTAGTCGTCAAATTTTGAACTATTGTATCAAACAAGGAGTCAAAATTATTGTAGTACCAAATTATGAAGTACCAATTAACTTTAACAAGAAACACTACTTAAGTACAGATAGTTATCGCTGGATTGGCAGGTCGATTATTAAACATCTGAAATATAAAGCATTTCAACAAGGGATGGTAGTGACTTCGGTTCGTCCCTATCATACCTCTGATACTTGTAGTGAATGTGGGGCTAAAATTAAAAGATATAATGAAGGACATACAGCAAGCCAAAGCTATTTGGGAGGAAAATTGTTTTTCTGCCCAAATGGACACAAAGGAAATACCGCATACAATACAGCGAAGAATATTGGGAAGAATTTTCTGATGTATTGGAATTAGGTGGGTTTACGGAAAGCGTTCCGTTGACACATAAAAGTAATGGTAACATTACAGGGAAATCGGTGAACCATCGGTTTCTTGGGTACAGTGCCACCCGTCTTTGACATGAATGTGCCACAGACAAAGAAAAACCGAAAGGTTTCGTTGTGCTGAGAGTTATTGTAAAAAATAATAAGAAAAAAAGAAGAGCAGGAAAACTGCTCTATAAAAAAGGAAATAAAATTAGATGAGTTGTTTTTATAAATAAAAAATAGTAAGTGCTTAATGGAGAACGTTTACTCTAGTTGAAATGCTCGTCGGACACGCTTTCGCTCGGGACGAGACGTAACCGCACTAAGATCGAAAAGACCTCGCTAAGTGCGAACGTCTCTTTACGGTCCTTCTTAGCATTTCAACTAGAGTAAGACGTTTGCTAAAGATATTGAAAAATTAACTTTATGATGGAATAGTAACAGAAAATCAGGTTTTATGAGTTAGTTTATATAGTGGGGGAAATTAAGAGAGTAGATGAAAAAAGAAAAAAAAGGAATTTTTATAAAGATAAACCAAAGAAAATTGTATCAATGGAGCATATTTTTGATTTTGATGATAGTAATGCTAATTGCATATTACTTAATGGATGGACAATTTCAGAAACGCTTTACAATAATAAAAGATAATTTTTCTTGGGTGTATCAAGTAGATAGTATAGAAGAATTAGATAAGACTATAGTATTGTCTGGTTTTGCATTTCAATTGAAACAAGATGCAAAAGAAGAAGCTTTTGAACTAATTTTATGCGATATAGAAACGGGCAAAGGGTATTATCCAAAGATGCATTATAGTTCAAGAGAGGACGTGAATGACTATTTTTTTTGTGAGTATGATTATACAAAGTCAGGATTTACAGCAAGTATATCATTAAAAAAGTTGGATTTAGAAAATAAAGTATATGAAGTGCTTTTGCGACCAGTGGGAGAAAAAAGTGCTTATAGAATGGGAGTTTATTATGCTAATGGCAAAATGTCTTTTGTAAATCCAAAAGAATTTATAGCATTAAATATAGAAGGAACAGACTTGGAAGAAATTGTAGAAGAAGGTGTACTTCGAGTATATCAACCTAATTATGGAATATATGTGTATCAGTATGCGGGAGAATTATATTGGATTACAGAAGAATGGTATGGTTTTGTAGATAATGATACTTATATACAATTTCAAATGGATACTACACAGATTGATAAATTACCAAAGGACAGGATAGAAAATAATTGGCTTTGGAGTAATCTGGGATTTAGATTTAAATGGAATGAATTGGTAGATTGGAATACTGGACAATATCGTGTAGCAAAGGCTTCATTACCTACAGAATATTCCATTACTAAAATATGGACAGGAAATTATATTAAAGAATGGATTTGGCAGAGTAGTTTTCGTCCATGGTATGTGTTTAATGAAAAATAAAAAAGAAAAGAGAAGCAAAAATGGAACGAAAGAAATTAAAACATAAAATTTGGTTAGCTTCTCCTACGATGCATGGAGAGGAACAAAAGTATGTGCAAGAAGCTTTTGAAACAAATTGGGTTTCTACGGTTGGGACAAACTTGAATGAGTTAGAGAAAGGGATTTGTGAAAAAGTAGGTTGTCAGTATGCAGTGGCATTATCTGCAGGTACGGCAGCATTACATATGGCAGTAAAACTTGCAGGAATTGAACAGGGAGATACGGTCTTTTGTTCTGATATGACGTTTGATGCTACGGTAAATCCTGTGGTTTATGAAAAAGGAATTCCTGTGTTTATTGATAGTGAATATGATACTTGGAACATGGACCCTGTTGCATTGGAAAAAGCGTTTGACTTATATCCAAATACCAAAGCAGTAATTGTAGCAAATTTATATGGAACACCAGCCAAGTTAGAAGAAATACAAGAAATTTGTAAGAAACATCATGCGGTATTGATTGAAGATGCGGCAGAATCTTTAGGGGCTACTTATAAAGGAGTACAAACAGGTACCTTTGGTACCTATAATGCGATTAGCTTTAATGGAAATAAGATTATTACTACTTCTGGTGGTGGAATGTTGTTGACAGATGATAAAGAAGCCGCAGATAAAGTACGAAAATGGTCTACGCAAGCAAGAGAAAATGCTCCTTGGTATCAGCATGAAGAACTTGGCTATAACTATCGTATGTCCAATGTACTTGCAGGCATTGGAAGAGGTCAATTACTTCATTTAGAAGAACACGTTGCTTTAAAGAAAGCCATTTATGAAAGATATCAAGAAGGATTCAAAGACTTGCCAGTACAGATGAATCCTTATAT
>CALAEX010000063.1 GCA_937891165.1 uncultured Lachnospiraceae bacterium
ATTGTTTATGTGTGAAAGGTCCGTTTTAAAAATGACTTTTGACACCCACATCATACCATAAATATCCAATAATTTAAATAAAAGAAAAGTATGGATTAAAGATTTTGCTCTTTATCCATACTTATATTTACTCTATACTATAATACCATTTAAAACAATTTGTATTATTTACAGCCACATTATTTGTTCCAGCATTACAATGAACCCATACAGCCCTACCTTTCTCATCATATCCTATAAAAATTCCGATATAATTTTGGGCAGTACCTGGTGCATTTTCAATACCAATGTCTCCTGGTTGTAAATTTCGAAAACTAATTCTATTTAATCCCAAAGAATCCACAAAACCTGCTGTAGAGCAATTTGGTTGAATTCCATATATAACCCAATAGCACCATCCAACAAATCCAGAGCAATCAAGACCATAAATAGTTCGACCTTTTCCCAAATTATACTCATAATAAGGATCTGAAATCGGAGCGATAGTTCCCCATGCTTCATCCCAATCAGCTGAGGAAGGTTTTCCACCATACCAGTAACTGATAGCACCTACATTTTCTAACGCAAATTTTATAAACTCCAACCTACTGTCTGATACAGCACTAAATTGTTCTATTACTGTTTTCAAATAAGTATCTATTTCTTCATCCGAAAGAACATAGTCTACTCCTATCTCTGTACCAGTCATATAAAGTTGTACTCCATAGAGTTCATACCAATCACTTGCATAAAGTTCATTACACCACTCAATATTTCCGTTACAACGTTTATCTGACGAAGCACCAGTACTTATACCACCATTATCATTTATACTTGGTATATCACAAGACATGCTTCCCGTCGAAGCATTATAAATCGCATATATTTGATGTGTTATACTATCCCAATAACCACTATGAATAAAATTATCCAGTCTTCTACGATACCCGTTTTTGTATTCCATTGTGGCAGTTTTGAGTTCCATACTATTCCCTGCAAAATCTGTAGGAACTAAGTATGTCATAACTGTCTTTTCAGAATCTGTTACACCTTGAAATACATCATCCTTAGACAACAGAGTAACATAGATGTTGATATCTCTATATCCATAAGAACAGTGAAGTGCTGTATGTCCAGAACAATAATATTCTCTATACCAATTCTTTTCATAACAACCATTTTCAGTAGTATGCTCATGATACGATTTACTACAGCAGAAACTTGTATGCTGGTGTATACACTCATTAACACAATTGTTACCACAATTATGTATACAGTCTGTATAATTGCATCCTCTTCCATGTGTATGCTGAATCTGATTACAAATTAAGTCACCCCATTCATACCATTGATTATACTGACAACCTTTTCCTAATGTTGAATAACCAGTAACTATAGGTGTAGATAAATTTTTTGTTGCAATTGTATCATAAAAACAGACGCCTTCTTCCTTAGCTCCATTGTACTCCATATAAAAATCGCTGTCATTACAATAATAAGCACTCCCATCCAACGGATATTTATCTGTAGAATAGATAGTATGATATATATCGCTTTCCTTAACTGTAATTATCGGAACCATACCTTCCCACATATCATCAACCAAATTTTCATACTCTAAATAGTCATCTGTGCTATTATTTAGCATTACAGAAGCTATAGCAATCAATAATGTATAAATCAATAATAGTACTAGAATCGCACCAGCAATAGGCAATAACATTTTTTTCATCAAAAACTCTTTTACCCTATAGAAAATGCTAGTAATCGCAAATGTTACTTTTATCGGTTTTTTCACTACACGCATTGCTTTATTTTTAGCACTCTTTATTTTTCTATTAATACGTTTTCGCTTATTATTTAGATGAGCTGTTTTATGCTTCACAGTAGTTGCAACTGTTTTTATAGAATCTGCTTTCTGTTTTAAAATCTGAATTTTTTTATTTTGACCAACTACTCTTTTTGTATCTTCTGCTGCCTTACCAATTTTCTTTACTGTTTCTGTAGAGTTAATTGCTGTTTTTGTAGTATTTTTAGCTACTGTAAGCTCTTGTTTTATTTTACGACCAACAAATCTAGAAGCTGGATTCAAAAAAACACCTCTCCCAGCTACTAGCATCGTTGACTTTGTAATCTTTGCCTGAAACATTAACATACGAAAAGCACTGTCTCCAACATTTATCATCATACCTGTCTGTCGAAAACCAACAGTAGCAGCATCATTATCAAATTTATCAACAATTTCCCCAAAAGCTTTTGAAAGTTGTGTTATTCTTCCTTGAACTCCTATAGCAAATGCTGTTTTTTCTTTTGCCTTTTCAGCCAACTTATTACGAAGCAACTCCTTTAAAATTACAACATCTCTAGAATTTATATCCATCTTTTCTGCTTTTTTAATCAGACTCTTTAATTCACTTGATGACATATTTGTTGGATTGATAGCTTTAAATAATGGATCCAAAGAGGAAGCAAAATACTGACTCGCCACTCTTATAAATTCCTTTTCAAACAACTGATTATTAAATATCTCTTTTCCTTGCAAAAAATTCACAAGGTCATCACTTACTTTCCCATAACTATTTGTTGCAAAATCAAGTAAAATCTGTTTAGACTCTAACACATTCTTTACTGCTTCTTTATTTTTCCATAAACTCTTTCTCTGATTCTTTGACAAACCACGCTCTTTTAATAATCCATTTAATTCATCCTTGGACAAACTTAACTCAGACAACATCAATGTACCACTATTAATTAACTTTTCCGTTTTAGCAGAAATATCAGAAATACATGTTGCTTTATCAAGAATCATTTCCTGTATATTTCTAGCTCCAGTAAAATCCAATACTTCTGATATATTGGAAAGAGATTTCTTTCCTACCTGATACGCTTCTACAACCTCATCCTCTTCTGGTGTTAATTCATCTGCCACAGTACTGATAATTACATGCCCAGCAGAACACATATCTTCCCACATCTGTCTATTTTTTCTTGAAAACCTACGTTGCACTGCTGCCTGTATCTTATAAGACTTCTTCGTTTCAGAGTTAACTAAAGTTTCCTTTTCTACCATATATTCTTTCTCTTTTTCTATTTCAGATACTCTAAATTCTTGTTTTTGTACCGTTTTTAGCGTAACCCTCTTTACCTTTGGTGAATTTTTCGTCACAGTTCTTATACCATTTGGAATACCATCTCTGAATTTAATGGAAGAAAAACCACTCACAACCTTTGGAATCCTTCTTTGTACAGTAGCTACTTTTTGTCTAACTATATTATCCATCTCCGTGGAGCAGGAGTATAAAATATCTGTACCTATCGTTTTAGGCAACTTCTCAACAAACTTTACTTCCCCAGATAACAGGTCAATGCTTTTTCTATGAAGCATTGTTCCATTATCTACCTCGTCAATATCCACTTCAACACGAAGTCTAGAAACATCTTCTGCTGGTTTTTCCTTTGGCTGAATAATAGATTTCTCCATTCGGCTATGAAATGCAACATTCTTATCAATGGAATCATCTGTTAAGATGTTTGTTCCAATTAAACCAGCACTATCAGTAAAAGATAT
Source organism: uncultured Lachnospiraceae bacterium (assembly GCA_937891165.1). Lineage (GTDB taxonomy): Bacteria > Bacillota > Clostridia > Lachnospirales > Lachnospiraceae > SIG299. The sequence continues at coordinate 3,548 of CALAEX010000063.1, forward strand.
GTTTGTTTTTTCATCCGCCATTTTTAATACACCTCTTTACTTTTTAAAAAGTTCCGTAAACTCATTGCCTTTATCCAAAAAATTATCATTAAAGGCAATGTTACTTGCTGGAGTTACAATAAGTCCCTGACTTGGTTCCACATTTGTAATATAAGGAATCAATGCATTTGGAATGTTCAAAAGCTCTGTAAACTTTTTACGTTCCAATGGACCACAATTTAAAAGCTTAATATAACCACAATCCGTCACCAATTCTTCTAACGCAATACTACTCGATATACTACGTGCCATAACACCTACCGTATCTTGAATAACTGCTGTTGTGACATTTCGAATACTGCTCGTATTTTTCATATAGTTCAGTAAATATGGAATTGTTTCTTCTTTCTCCAAAAGGCAATCTATTCCATCAATAAAAATCCAATTAGAACTATTATTTTTCTTCTCCTCTACGCTCTTATTCCAAAGATATTCCATTGTAACAAGCAATTCTATTTTATTTGATACCTGATAGAGCGATAAACGATTACTTTTACTATTTAGTCTTGCGATATTGATATCTATTGCTGATAATATTGCTGTAAGTTGAGGATACTTATCTTCATTCACTATTTGAAGTACCGAATCATAACTATTAAAATCCACAGATTCCTTTAACAACAACTTTGCTTCTTTTTCATTACCACAAAATGCTTTTATAAACAGTACTTTAGCTTCTTTCTCTGGAATCGTTAATCCATATCCTTCTATCATTTTAAATGGGTTAATCTCTATCAGATAAGTTCTAGAACCTCCTAACGAATCAATATAAGAATCGTATTCCTTACCAAATGTAATTACATTGATTTTATCTTGAGTCGTCAACATAGCATTTAATATTTCACGTTTCATTTGATAAGTCTTACCCGAATTCTCCATACCAGAAATGATACCCGAAAGAACAATACTATGCTTTCTGTTATAGAAAATTAGATTATCATTAATAGCATTTAATCCACAAAATGCTCCTCCTCGTTTATTTCCTTCAATAGCTGCAATTGGAGAAATCTGTGCCAAACGTTCTCCAGAAAGGAACCTACTTACATACACTTTTTGTTTACACAAAGGAAGTGCTGAACAAAATCCTTCGTATTGAAACATATCAAGTACTTTAACACTACAAGCAAATTTAGCAGCAGATATCCGAAGCATATCTGTATTTCTATTAAGTTCTTCCAAAGAATCAGCAAACAATGTAATTACTACGGAAACTTCCATAAATACCCCATCCGAAGCAACAATATTCTTTGTAGTTTCCAATGCTGCCTCACTTAAATAAACAGCTTCCGTAGTTTCCTTTCTCTCCGTAAAAATAATTGTACTTCGATTTTTCTTATCTTGAATCGTTTCACGCTTTTGTTTCTTCGTAATAATCATATTCTTTTTTACTAGCTCCAATGCCTCATCATAGCCTAACGTTGCATCTACTTGGTCATAGTAAATGGAAAACAACATGTTACTAGACACACTAGTATATCATAAATTAAATAACTGTTATATCTATATTTGATATTTTCCCTTTATTCTATTGAAAAATAAGCAATTATATATGGTAGTTATTTAATAGTCGATGTACTAGTTAAATCTGAAATCACATTAATAGATACCTCTTGAGGAATACAGTTTAAAAATAGTGTTCTTGAATAACTTTGTGTTTCCATATTCTTATCAAGAATCGTGTGATTTACCAGCTTTTGAGCCGTATCCCATTCCTTTGGAGCAACTAAATCCTTCTCTGTCATTTTTAAATACTTTAAATTGGAAAGTTGTATATTCCCATCATTACGAAGGTCAAGAATACGCCTAAAGTCATTCCTCTTCGGATGAAATATACGATATATTACTTCCAATCGCTCTAAAGAACTAAGATTCCTAATTCTTATATCCTGGAATGCTTTTTTAATAACAGATTCCTGTTCATCAAAATAATTTAATGCTTTCTCCATAGAAGTAGTTTTATAACCTACCACTAAATACACTTGCTTCTGTACATTATTACATCCAATATCAATAGTTTCCAAAATTGTTTTATTATACACTGCTGCCTGAGATATCTTATCCTGTGAAACAAGTACACTTCTTAAATAATCTTCACGCTCAATCAAAGCATTATGTACTACCATTTGATACATACAGTCCTTTGGCATTCCAAGATAAAGTTGATTCATTTTATGTTTAAAAATTTCTGCATCCTGTATTCTAGACTGCTCAATAACAAACATCTCTGTATAAAAGCCTTTAGAAACTTCAAAAATACCATTATCATAGAAATTTATTACTGGAATTTTATTAGATACTTTGGATACAGATATTGTTTTTTTCTTTCGCATTTCTTACACCTCTTCTTCAATATCAAAATCAATATCACTTTCCTTTATCCTATATGTAAAAAAATCACCATATATAAAGATAAAGCGAATCGTATCTGGTAAACGATTCGGCTGAGATGGAACAATCGTCCAACTACCATCTATACCAGAAGCATAATATTCACCACCGAAAGTAATAGGCATAATGGTAAGCTGTATTATTGGCATCTGATTATCATTACTATCCACACTATTCTCTGGCTTACAGAAATCCTTTAACATTTGAATGCACTGAACAAAATGAGGATCCGAAGAACTATCAAACTGCAAATCTACATTCATAAATCTGTTACTTCTAAAACAATTTACAATCGGTCCATGCAAATGAATCGTATCTACTCGGATTTCTTCTCCTTTCACAATATCAATAAACTTTGTTTCCATCATTACCTGAGCCTTCGGCTCATAATTTTCATCCACACCACACATTGCGATTAATATATCCTTCTCTTTCATACTTTGATTTCCTTCCTTTTATTTCTATTCCACATGGTTTCATCGTGTTACATTTGTCGGTGGAAACGTAAATAAGTTTTTTTCCTTCTTCTTTTGTCGTATATATTGATACGTTTCCAAATTCATGCTATGTACTCGTTCAAGAAACATACACAATTCATTATGCATAGTTTTGCTATCTGCCATATCTGCAGCAACTCCAATTTTACTAATTGCATCACTTAAATCATCTGTAGTAAAGAGTAGATTACAGAACATGGTTTCATTAAAGCTCAACAACTTCTTTCCAGAAATTTCACATACTGATTCAAATACAATGCATGATAACTTATCCTGAATTATTCATTCATTTAAATTAAAAAATAAAATACAACTATTTTACATTATATTTTAATATTTCCTTTGATTTTCCTTCTATTTACATTAAATAAAGTATAATTCACCATAGTAGAAAAACTTCTTTTTTTTACTGTCAATGTACCACCAGTAGTTATTCTAATAAACATACGGTTGCTTGTAATCGATGG
>CALAEX010000064.1 GCA_937891165.1 uncultured Lachnospiraceae bacterium
CTACACCAATGGGTAAAGGTCTTGGAGCTTCTCCAGGTGCTGCTTGTGGTAAAGTTGTATTCACAGCTGATGACGCTGTTGAATGGGCTGAAAGAGGAGAAAAAGTTGTATTAGTACGTCTTGAAACATCTCCAGAAGATATCACAGGTATGAAAGCTGCTCAGGGTATCTTAACAGTTCGTGGTGGTATGACATCTCACGCTGCAGTAGTTGCTCGTGGTATGGGTACTTGCTGTGTATCCGGTTGTGGCGAAATCAAGATGGATGAAGAAAACAAGAAGTTTGAATTAGCTGGTAAGGTATTTACAGAAGGTTCTGAAATTTCTATCGATGGTACAACAGGTAACATCTATGATGGAATTATCCCTACTGTAGAAGCTACTATCGCTGGTGAATTCGGCAGAATCATGGCTTGGGCTGATAAGTTCCGTAAGTTACAGGTTCGTACAAATGCTGATACTCCTGCAGATGCTAAGAAGGCTCGTGAACTCGGTGCTGAAGGTATCGGTCTTTGCCGTACAGAGCATATGTTCTTCGAAGCTGATAGAATTGCTGCTTTCCGTGAAATGATTTGTTCTGATACAGTAGAAGAAAGAGAAACAGCTCTTGAAAAGATTCTTCCATATCAGCAGGGTGACTTCGAAGCTCTTTATGAAGCTTTGGAAGGACATCCAGTTACTATCCGTTTCTTGGACCCACCTTTACATGAGTTCGTTCCTACAGAAGAAGCTGATATCGAAGCACTCGCTGCTGCTCAGGGCAAGACTGTTGATGCTATCAAGAACATCATCACATCCTTACATGAATTTAACCCAATGATGGGTCACAGAGGATGCCGTCTTGCAGTTACTTATCCAGAAATCGCTAAGATGCAGACTAAGGCTGTTATCCGTGCAGCTATCAATGTAAAGAAGAATCATCCAGATTGGAACCTTGTTCCAGAAATCATGATTCCACTTGTTGGCGAAATCAAGGAATTAAAATATGTTAAGAACGTAGTAGTTGCTACTGCTGATGCTGAAATCGATGCTGCTGGGGTTGAACTTAAGTACGAAGTTGGTACTATGATTGAAATTCCAAGAGCATGTTTAACAGCTGATGAAATCGCTAAAGAAGCTGAATTCTTCTGCTTCGGTACTAACGACTTAACACAGATGACTTATGGTTTCTCCCGTGATGACGCTGGTAAGTTCTTAGATGCTTATTATGATGCTAAGATTTTCGAAAATGATCCATTCGCTAAGCTTGACCAGACTGGTGTTGGTAAGTTAATGGATATGTCCATTAAGTTAGGTAAGGCAGTTCGTCCAGAACTTCATGTAGGTATCTGTGGTGAACACGGTGGTGACCCATCCTCTGTTGAATTCTGCCATAAGCTTGGCTTAACATATGTATCTTGTTCTCCATTCCGTGTGCCTATCGCAAGATTAGCTGCTGCTCAGGCTGCTATCGCAGAAAAGTAGGCGAATGGATATTCGATAATGACGAATGCTATTTGTTCTCTTTGAAGCTTGACTTTGAACAGGCAAAGGAATATAGGAAAAGTTATGGAGCGATTTTAAGACGAAATCAATGGAATGACATTGATGTAGATGTCTGGATGGCTTTATAATAATAAAGATAGTAGCTCCCATCACTTATAGAAATATGAGTGATGGGATTTTTTCCGTTGTAATGGAATAAATAGTGTTATATATTATAATATTTGAGGTATCACATGGAACTTGTAACACATTTTTAGTAGGCTGTAAAGAAATTTTATTAGAGCTTTATTGAGTGGTGTTACAAGTATTATTTTTATACATAATTACCTAAATGATATTCCTATACTATCAAAGAAAGATATACAAATAACTAAAGAGATAAAAGAAGTATCTGATTCTGATTTAATAGAGATTTATTTTTGTGACTATATTATTGCTGATAAAGAGGGGTTTTATAGTTTTACTGAAAGGTGTTTAATAGAATTATAATAAGTTTTTTATTGAATAATTGTATGGAGCTTAAGTGGATATATTTAAAATTTAAAGATATTGCTTTGTTAAGTATTTTTTGATAGACAAGTATAGGAGTTTCGTATACAATATATGTATATTATTGGTTTAAGGAGTGATACAAATGGGAAAGAAGGTAAATTTTTTTACAGTTGATTTATATGAATCTGCTAATAATATATGCAGAGATTATAAAGAAATTAAAGATTTGCTAATAGCAATTATTGATGAAAAAGCTGTTAAAGTTGATAATTTTTGGGCAATTGATTTAACAAGACATAATGAGCTTCACTATATAGCTGATATTTTTTCTTATAAAGATGATAGCTTATTTATGCGTGTTAGTAATCAGAAACCGTCAGGTGGTTATTTGCGTAGAGATTATACAACAAATGTTCCAGTGGGAGTACTAGAAAGAGGCAGTGAAGATAAGGAAGGAATTGAAGTATATACATATATTTTATTGGATTATGGAACAGGTATCCTTTCTATTGTGAATCAACAGAGTGCTCCAAGTTATAGGAGTATCAATTACTTTTTTGAAAAATATAATATAAATTATCGTATGGAATTTAAACCTATTCCTAATCCTGATGGGATATCCAGAATATATGAGGCAGTAGAACCAAGGATTTCACAGGTGGAGATAGAAGTTCCAGTACCGAGTGCTGAAGTTTTAGAGAACCTATTTGGCTGGAATGCTAAGGAGATTTTGAATATACAAGGTAATGGACTAAAAGCTGTGATGAAACTGTCAAGTGTTGACAGAACAGTAATTACAAATACAGATGACGAAACAAAAGGACTTATTGATTGTATTAAATCAAAGATTTCAGATTATAATAAAGCTAGGATAAGAGCAAAGGCATCAACAATAAAAATGAATGATTATAATTTTTTTGATGAAAATTTTAGTTATCTTATTGAGATTCCATCATATGAGATTATATCAGGTAAAAGATATTACTATTCAGCAGATGATTTGATTTCAATTTACCGTGATAATTTACAGGTAGCATATAATGATAATAAAATAGTGTTAAAAGAGATATCAGATAGGTAAGGTGAAAAATTATGAAGCAGAAAAAGAAAATTGTAACAGTTGGAGTATATTCTATTCTGTTACTGGTTATTGCAGTTGTTAATATTAAGTTGGATTTTATTACTGTACCTAAATCAGAAGCAATGATTTCCCGACAGCTTGATTATATAACTATTAGTACTGTATTTGCAGGTTTTTCTTTTACTGCATTGGGATTACTTTTGGGATTATCATCAGAAAAGCTTATTGAGAAGATTAAGAATACCAATATTATTATGGATAAGGTAGGACGTATTATGAATAGTATTGTATTCTTTATTTTATCAGTTGGAGTATCGTTATTTTTTGTATTAGGTTTAAATAGTTCGTTAATTGGATTGTTAATTAGTAATAGGAATATATTATTGATTGTAGATAGTATATTATATGTTTTTGGTGTAGGATATTTGATTGTTGGAATTGTGTACTTTATATATGCAGTATACGAATTGTATGATTTAGTAAAGCGAGTTTATGGATATAATAAAAAAGATACTAATCAAAAGATTTCTATAGTAAAAACAGAATTAGAAGTTGCAAGAAAAAAGATGCGTGATATAGAAGAAAATAAGTAAATAATTAAATAATATGTTTCATTAGTTTCCACAACTTTAAAGTAATGACATCGCTTCGCCTTTAATAATGAATTAAGGGTTAGAGTGGTGTCATTACTTATATTCATGACAGATAGTAGTAAATCTACACTAATCAGAGCGAAAAAAGAAATAAAAAGCGGTATAGAGGAAAAAAAGTAGATAAAATTTGGGAGAGCTTCTAGTTAGAATTATTTAGCCAGAACTTTAGTTATTAACCCCACCCTCTTTTTATATTAAGAAAGTTTTATAGAGTATGATAATAGCCAAAGTCACAGATGCCTATGACTTTGGCTATTGGTTTTTACGAGCTTTAATTTTTGTAAATTCAATGATTTCTTTTTTATCCACTTCGGATATTTTCTCAAAGTAATAGAGTAATTCTCTTTCTAGGTTGTTGAATAGTTGATACTTCTTTTGATTGTTTGGATTGTTGAAGTATTCAATAAATCCTGTTAAGTCTTCACTCGATGGTGTGGGAGCAGGTGCGTCATAGTAGATATTTCTATCAATTTCTAAGGTAAGTTGCATGAGGTCTTCTACAGAAATATGATAAAGTCCTGCTAATTTAAACAGAATGTCTGAGCTTGGAGTACGTTGTCCAGTTTCATAGTGAGAATAAGTTTGTCGTACAATGCCAAGAGCAGTTGCTACATAATCTTGAGTATATCCGTAGGCTTTTCGTAGTTCTTTTAGTTTTGTTGATAAGGATTGCTGTTTCATCGTCTGCCACCTTTCTATTAAAAATTATATTGATTTCTATAACTAAAAATGTAACTTTATGTAGCAAAAATGCCGATAATATGTTAAAGTAATTGTAGCAATATAAGGTAAGTAATGTAGAAAGCAGGTGTTGTTATGTTAGGAGAAACTTCCTTTCACCCTTTTGCAAGAAATACATTTAGTCAACAGGGAAAACAATTTACAACGATTACCCCAATGCATTATGTTAATCCACATACCGTAAGGTCATATCGTAGGAAAGATGGAACATTTGTAGCAGGGTACTGGAGAGATGGAGATGGTAATACAAGTATCAATCGTGCGACAGGATATTACGCAAGAAATCCAAATGCGATTGCAAAGATATTGCAAGGGAGATGGAATAGATAATGTTTCAAAATAAAACAGAGAATACACAGATTTCAGATATTCAATATGCAGAGATTAAGAAGAACTATACCATCAAAGGCAAAGAGATAGTGATTCGTATTCAAAATGGAATGACAGGGATGGTGAATGGAAAGCGTGAAATCTTGGATGAGGTCTTAATTGAAGTCATGATGGAACGAGTGGTTCAGGCTATCAAACAGAATCATTCCAAGTATAATCCGATTCCAGAGGAGATTATCTTGCGTACGTCCTCTTATAAAAAGACCGAAAGTAAAAAACAGACAGTAGCAGAACAAGAGAACACATCAACAGAAGCAAAGATAATCGAGAGTTATGAGCCTAGAGTTAGTTTAGACCAAGTAGCATTGAATCAAGAAGTTAGAGAACAGATACAAACAGCTATTGTAGCAGTACAGTATAAGAAGAAGTTATCAGAAGAATGGGGAATGTCAGATTACTTGTTGGGCAACAGAGCCATTATTTTGAATTTCTATGGTAAAGCTGGTACAGGTAAGAGTATGACCGCAGAAGCAGTAGCAAAGGCACTAGGGAAGAAAGTGTATCATATCAACTATGCAGAGCTAGAGTCAAAGTATGTAGGCGAAACACCAAAGAATATCCGCAAAGCATTTGAATGTGCTACAAGGGATGATGCGGTATTGATTTTTGATGAGGCAGATTCATTTTTAGGGAAACGATTAACTTCTGTGACACAGTCCGCAGATTATGGAGTCAATATTACAAGAAGTGTTTTGTTAATGGAGTTAGAGAAGTTTTGTGGGGTTGTGGTATTTACTACCAATTTAATCAGCAATTATGATGAAGCCTTTAAACGAAGAATTTTATTGAGTGTTTACTTTGCATTACCAAACGAAGAAGCAAGAACCCAAATTTGGAGATTGCACTTAGGAAAGAAGATGCCACTACAAGAAGAAGTCACTGCAGAATGGTTAGCAAGTCGCTATACCGAAGTTTCAGGGGCAGATATTAAGGATATGGTATTTTATGCGGCATTACATACGTTAAAGCAAGGAAAAGACAAGATGGATAGTTCGGTATTTGATTATGCTTATGCTACCATTCAAGAACGATATAAAAATCGTGGACAAGAAGCAGAAGTGCAAATTGTATCAACAGAAACGATTACCGAAGAACAGTATCAGCAAGAAATTAACAGACAGGAGGGGTAAGATGTTAGAAAAGATAGTGACACTGTATCGCAAGGCAGAAATGGATTTAATGAGTAGCTTGTCAGGTGTCAGTACCAATGTACTAGAAGAAACCTCTTTTTATGATGTTGGTTCTATGCAGACAAGAATTAGTAGGATTCAAAAGGAGTTAAAGCGAATTACCAAAGAACTAGAGATTAGCTTAGAACTCAAAGATATGTCTGACTATGGGAAGAAGCAACGGACAGAGCTACTACAGCAACGAGAGCAGTTATTGTTTCAAATGATATTTTTAGCCTCCAATAGTTTTTCTAACTTGGAAGATTGTGTTCAGATGGCAGCAGGACATAAATTTGCCTTTATGCAGTGTGTGACAGCCTTACAAGAGTATCAAAGAGGACAGAAGAAACAAGCATTTTCGTTGTTAGAAGACTATTATCGGAAGTATGGTAGTGTAGAAGACCATTATCTTATCAATAAAGTGTTTGGGTTATTGTTGGCAGAACAAGGCAAGTATAAGAAAGCTAGTATGTTCTTAAACTATGCTTTACAATTTATTCCTGATGATACCGAGTGTTTGCAAGTTTTTGCAACTTGTTATAGACAGTTGAGAGAAATCGACAAAGAAAGCATTATCCAAGAAGTATTGGATGTATTGGGATAACAGGAGGTATAACATGGACAGAGAAAAGTATCTATATAGAGGTCAAGAAGAAGCCTTTGCTCAATATAAAGATGGTGTTCTGTTTCAAGAAGATATCGAAAAAGTCTATGAAGAACTAGATTATAAGATAAAACAACCAGATTTCTTAGGTAAGACAGTAAAAGTTACAGTAAAACAATTTCCAAGAGTATATCAAATCATACAAGAATTGTGTCAAAGAGAGCAGATGGAGTGTCCTGTAGTCTATGTGTATGAAGATTACTATTATGGGGCAGAGAGCTATGGAATGAAGAAGCCGTGGATAGAGTTGTCAGCAAAAACGATACAAGACTTTACTGAAGATGAATTGAAGTTTGTATTAGCAAGAGAGATATACAAGATTTTAGATGGTGTGACAAGGCAGAAGACAATGATGGAAGAACGATGGAAGATGATTCGTCAGGTAGCACCCAATGAGGTAGAACAAATATCAAAGTTGTCATTTTATCATTGGTATCGGTTAGCCAATTATTCCGCAGATAACTATGGGTATTTATGTTGTGGAAGTATTAAAAGTGCTATCTATGCTATTTTGAAGATGGTATTGAACAGTAAACTATTAGTGGAGCAAGTAGATGTAAAGGAGTTTATTGGACAGGCATCGGAGATAAACAAGTTAGATGACAAGGTATTTAACTATACGAAAGCGGATGAATCTGTACCCTATGCACCACATAGAATACAGAACTTATTGGCTTATGCAGTATCAGAGAGAGGAATTAAGATAAGAGAAGAAAGGTGGAATGGAGTATGTTAGAGGTTCTTGGATGGATATTAGTAGGAGCAGCTTTAACAGGAGCATTATTGTATTTTTGGGATGATATTAAAGCGTGGCTCAATAACACTGCTGCAAATGTAGTAGAGCAATACATTGGTTATGATGCACGAAAGGCAATGCAAAGGGCAATATGTGTAGTAGATAGGGTAGTAAATAAAATACGAACGAGGTCAAAGATATATTATAAGAGAGATAGATTAGATACATTGATAGATGAAGTTACGATAGAGGCAACAGCTCCAGTATATGAGTTTGATGAAGAAGTATTAGATGCAATTAAAAGAAAAGGGAAGTTAGAAGAACAATTTGTATTTAAAGCATAAGAAAAAGAGGAAGTGTGATATGGCAAATTGGAGTGAAGTAAATGTAGAGAAAGAAAATCATGTAGACACAGAAAGTGTACGAATTGTTTCTCATAAACAAATAGAAGAAACAAACCCAAGAGTTTATATAGAGAGAGGAGTCATGTTTTCACAAGCTGGAAAGTATAAAGAATGTGAAGCAGAATTGCAAAAGGCGTGTTCTTTAGCAGAAAGTACAGAAGAAAAAAAATTGACAGAGGAATATATGGGGTATTATAAATGGTTATTTGAAACAAAACAAACAAGTAAACATTATATATATGCTCCTTTTATTTCAGGAATTTGGTTGTTGATACATGGGCTTTGGATTATTATAGCTTTGTGTGTTTGGTCAGAAATTTCAAGAAAAGAAACTATTTTTGATATACCATGGATTTCAGCATTAACAATTATGATTGTAAATGATTTTTGGATGTTTCTTCAAATATTAGATGCAGTAAATAAGCTGAAAACTCCTAAAGGAAAGATTTTTACTAATGCTTTTTTTAAAAATAAAATAGAGAATTTAAAGTCGGGAGGGGTTATTTTCTCTATTTTATTATTACTAAGTCTTGGTTTAAAATATCTTGGTAATTTGGATGAATTTGAAATTTTCAGTATTCTACTAATTTTTTCTGTTCTTATTGGAATTATTCAGGTTATATATTTTCTTTTGATGAGAGCATTGGAAATGGATGATAAGATTGAAGATGTATCAATAGAACAAACATTAGATACAAAACCTAAGCTATATGCAGAACGTGGAAAAGCATTTGCAATGAAAAATCAAATAAGAGAAGCAGAGCAAGAATACCAAAAGGCATATGTATATTCAGGGAAGTCAAAAGAGTACAATGCTTTACTAAAAGATTTTTATATGGCATTTATGTTTAGAAAAGGACTTACAAAATTTAATCAGGATTTAAAATCAGGATTTCTTTTTAAGATAGTTTTATATGGTTTTATTGGTTGGTTATTCTTTTTAAGTATTGAGGATGATTTTATGAATGATATAGCAGAGTATTTATCAATGAGTATATTTGGGATATTTTCGCTATATTTTGAGATTTTGATATTATTTAGAATAAATAGTTTAAAAGCTTATAACAAAATATCTAAAACTATTGCTAATAGAATAACGATTTTTTCTGGGTTGCTTTGTATTATTTTATGTAGTGTTTTAGCAATGATATTTAGCATATTGTTTGAAAATTTATTCAGTATTATTTCTTTTGAAATTATTAGTATTATATTAAAACTACCAGCTATCATTGTAGTAGGAAAGTTTTTAATAAAGTTTTTAAGAAAAAGGGCTAGTAAGAAATAGTTAATATAGGTTTAATATATATTGACCTGAGCAAGTCGTTAAACTGCTCTTATTTTTTTGCTCAAAATTAGAGGAAAGGAGATGCAATGCCTATAGACAGCAACACCATAGCGTTATCTTCGTGTTGCTGTCAAAGTTATTTTAGAACCATTAAGAGCAAGGATTTGGTTGGTGTGGAGTGATGTATCAAACTAAATGAGTGGTTCTATGCAGAAAGTATGCTTTAGGAAAGCAGTCATAAAGCAGAATGGTCAAGGTGGAACACCTTGAGAAGTACCAGTATGGTAAAAATGTAACTATAATCAATCAAGATGAAAAGGAGAATTTTAACATGAAGAACAACAAAAACAACTATGGAGCAGGAAACAATGGCAGCAGAAGATTTCTTATGGCGAATGGGACATTACAAACGATGTCAGTATTTGCAGATACAGTAAGAAGTGTGGTAGATAGCTATTTAGGAAAAGCATATCAAGTACGTTTACAGCAGGTTACGAAGAACAATGGAGTAACTCTAACAGGCTTGATTATTAAAAATCAAGAGAGTAACTTAGCACCAACAATTTACTTAGATGCATTTTATGAGAGATATGTTGCAGGAGAACGTATGGCAGAGTTATGTTTAGAAATCATTCAGTTGCAGGAAAACAATAAGAAGACCGAAGATTTTGATACAAGCCTCATTACCGATTTTTCCAAAGTAAGCTCTCGTATTTGTTATAAGTTAGTGAATGCAGAACGTAACCGAGAGTTATTAGCAGAAGTACCACATAAGAGATTCCATGACCTTGCGATTATCTTTTATATTTTAGTATCACAAGAAACAACGGCAACTGCTACCATAACTGTAAGAAACAATCTACAGGAGTTATGGGGTGTAGGAGAAGATGAATTATTTGCTCTTGCCCTTCAAAATACACAACGCTTCTTTCGTGGTTCGGTTTTATCAATGGAAAACCTGTTTTTTGAGGTGGCAGAAGAACTGGATGCAGAAGAAACGATGGCATTTTATGATATGGTAGTGGAAGATGACGGTATTATTTCTATGTATATCGCAAGTACTCAAGACAGAGTAAATGGTGCGGGAATTGTTTTCTATGATGGTTTATTACAACAGTTTGCAGAGAGTATTCAATCTGATTTTTATTTGTTGCCATCTTCCATTCACGAAATGATATTTGTTCCAGCAACCATTGGGCTTTCCGTAGCAGAATTAAAGCAAATCGTTGCAGATATGAATGCAGACAAGGTAGCACCAGAAGAAGTATTATCCAATCATGTTTATTATTATAGCCGAGTATTAGACCGTGTGGATATTTTGTAATCCACAGAGGTCTTATTTTTTTTGCCCATTTTTAGGGTTCTAAAGACAGTAGAAGAAGACACAACCAAGAAAGGAGGTGACGTTGCATGGAAGTTTGTTTGTTGCAGGATATGTCCATTACTCCTGAGATGGCAGGGGAATGTTCTCGTTGCTCTTTGTACTTAACTACTTGCAGTCCTATCATTCAGAATGGATTTTTAGTAGGTGCAGAGTGTGATGCTGATTATTGTTGTTATTGTTCGCATTATGAAGAATGTGGACGATAGCAACAACTAAGAAATAATTCAGAATATGCAGTAGGTAGAGTCATAGTTAAGACTTATAGACAAATCGTTGTAGGAGGTACATACCATGAAACAGAATCAAGACAAAATTAAAGAAACATTAGAACGTATGGAACAAAGTTTAGAAGCCATTCATACCAATGAGGATTGGTTACAGTTTTTAGCTTTTCAGAGTAAATTTTATCACTATAGCTTTAGAAATACCATGTTAATTTATGCTCAGAATCCTGAAGCTAGTTATGTGAAGGGCTTTAAAGCATGGAATAAACTGGGTAGATATGTGAAGAAAGGAAGTAAAGGTTTAGCCATCTTAGCACCTTGTTTTACTAAGGTAGAAGAAAAAGAGTCTGAGTCACAAGAGAAGTCCGCTGATAAAACCGAAGAACGAGTATTATCAGGTTTTAAAGTGACGTATGTGTTTGACATTGCAGATACCGCAGGTTCGGACGACCAGTTGCCTGTTTTAGTGCGTGGATTATCAGGGAATAGTGAGCAGGAACAAGAATTGTATGAGAAGTTAAAAGAAGTCATTGCCAAAGAGCATGAGATTCAAGAAGTGGTTGGAACTGCTGCCAAAGGTTGGTTTGATTTAACGACAGGTAGCATTGCAGTGCGAAAAGATATGGAATATTTGCAGAAGATAAAGACTTTGTTGCATGAATATGCTCATGCTGTAGATTTTACTATGCACCCTGATTCGGAAGAAATCAGCAGAAATAAACGAGAACTCATTGCAGAATCCGTTGCTTTTGTAGTCAGTTCTCGTTTGGGTTTAGATACCAGCAGTTATAGTGTGGGATATGTGCAGAGTTGGTTACAAGATAAAAATGAATTAAAACAGGTGGCAGATAACATACAAAAAGTATCAGCAACCATATTAAACAAGTTGGCAAAATCTTCGGATTCTGCCTTTTTTATGTTACAGGAGGATGAAGTATGAAAGTAAATGTAGTAGTAGAAACAACAAATTTAAGTAAAGAACAATGGTTACAGTATCGTCAACAGGGGATTGGGGGAAGCGATGTCGCTTCCCTGCTTGGTCTTAGCAAATGGAAGTCTGTCTTAGAGCTTTGGCTAGAAAAGACAGGACAAGCCGATGCGTTCTCTGTAGAAAATGAAGCTATGTATTGGGGTAATGTACTAGAGCCTGTGATTCGTACACAATTTTCTGAACTTACAGGTAAGCCTGTGGTAGAAGTTCCTGCCATTCTACAACATTTAGAGTATCCTTTTATGATTGCAAATATTGATGGACTCACGAAAGATGATGAGGGTAATCCTGCGATACTAGAGATTAAAACAGTCAGTGAACGGAAACGTCACGAATGGGAACATCAAGTGCCAGTATACTACCAAACCCAAGTACAGCATTATCTTGCTGTGACAGGGTTATCGAAAGCCTATGTTGCTGTTCTGATAGGTGGAAACTCCTTTGAGATACATGAAATCGAAGCAGATGCCGAACTTCAAGCGATGTTAATTCAGGTAGAACAACATTTTTGGTATCAAGTGGAGCAAAGGATTCGTCCTGCGATCGATGGTTCTAGTGCCGCAAAGAACTTCTTAGAACAACAGTATTTGGGTGGTAAGACGGAAGAAATTACGTTACCTGAATCCGAAGCAATGGAATACATTGACCAGTATTTACAAGCCTGTGAAGAAGAAGAATTGGCAAAACAGAAGAAACAAGAAGCCAGTAATCAGTTAAAAGAGCTGATGGGAGATTATGAAAAAGCTACTTGTTATGGTCATATCATTACATGGAAATCTATTTCTTCCGAGCGATTCGACACGAAAGCACTCAAAGAGGCACAACCTGAGCTGTATCAACAGTATGTAAAAACCAGTAAAACACGTAGATTTACGTTAAAATAAGGAGGAACAAACCATGAAACAACCATTAGATTTAAAAGCATTTTTAGAGAACAAGTTAGGGCAGATAACACCAACAGAAGAAGCTAAAACAGCCATCACAAATGCAGAGCAGACTATTCCAAAAAATCTTATGTTAGATGCAGAGAGTAGTGAATTTAAGCCTGAAACAACACCTGTTGTATTAGACACCAGTAGTAGTCCTAGTGTAGAACAAGCTAAGTTATTTGATGATGAAATGAATCGTTTTATTGACACCGTTTTAATTGCAGGTGTGGATTATGGCTTAATTCCGAATTGTAAAAAGCCATCGTTACTAAAATCTGGAGCAGAAAAGGTGATGAATTACTTAGGGTTAATTGCTAGAGTAGAGGTAGTAAATCGTGTAGAAGACTATAGTGTGGGATTCTTTGCGTATGAATGTAAAGTGTTTTTGCTTGATTATAACGGAGCAGTACGAGGAGAAGGTCTTGGTATTACCAATACCAAAGAAAGTAAGTATGCGAAAAGTAGTGGATATAGTATGCAGAATGTGGTATTGAAAATGGCGAAAAAACGTGCTTTGGTCGATGCTGTTTTAAACGTAGGTAATTTGTCCGCAAGATTCACGCAAGATGTGGAAGATATGAATTTAGAAGCAGATAACGTAGTTGGTAAGCATATCGAAGCCTATTCACAAATAGGAACACCAAAGAATGACCGCCCTGCTACTCAAAAACAGTTACAGTATTTAGAGAACTTTATGGCACAGTATCATACTTCGATCGAGGCTATGAATCGTTATGTCAAGGAACACTTTGCAGTAGAAGATTATCGTAAGATAACCAGTACACAAGCCTCTCTGTTAATTGATAAGTTTAAATCCGTAGAACAGCAATAAGTAATACGTTTATGTGGGAACATCATTTTGTGGTGTTCCCTTTTGTTATTAAGAAAGGAGCAAACAATGGAAGTACCAAAGTATGAATTAGTATTGAATATAGAAACCAAGTTAAGTCATTTAAAGTATAAAGAAACTCTTTCTAGTTGGAATGATAGTTTTACTACACCACTCTCTATTTTTACCTTTATGACCGAAGCTGTGCAGTTACATCAAATGTCGGATGAATATGTGTATTTGTTAGCTTTGAACCAGAAAATGAAAGCGATTGGACTATTTGAAGTTAGTCATGGAACAGGCACAGCAAGTCTACTGGATGCAAGAGGTATCTTTATGAGAGCGTTGTATGTTGGTGCGAATCAGATTGTCATAGTACATAATCACCCATCAGGAGAGGTAGAACCATCAAAACAAGATATCACGATTACGAAAGCCATCAAAGAAGCTGGGCAACTTCTAGCAATCCCATTAGTAGACCATATCATTATAGGTAGTGAAAACTATTTTAGTTTTCGTGAGAGTAATTTATTATAAGAATTGTCTATAGAGTGTTAAGACATAAATAAAATACATTTAATTAAACGGTGTAGTATGTTTTGTAAATATATTTTCATTATATGTATATAAAAATGTTAATTTATACTACAGTTTAGCAATTTCTATTGATAAGAAGGTATATTATATAGTAGATATTGGTTAGGAATCAACATTTGTAATTTAGAATATAAAATGACTAAATTTTCTAATACAATGTTTAAGAGATGGAGGTTGCTTATGAATAAAGTTAATTTGAAGGTTGCAGAGAACTTAAAGAGTATTAGAATAAGTAAAGGATGGTCACAATCCTTTGTGGCTAGGCAGTTAGGGATTGCACAGAGAACCATATCAAGAGCAGAATGTGCTTGTGGAGTATCGAAACGTACATTGAAGATGTTATGTAGCTTATATCAAGTTTCTGTTACTTCTTTATATAAAGAAGATAGTGAAGAACTACCAAAGAGAGTACCAATAGTACCAGAAGATGTTGTAGTAGAACTTTTGATGAAGCATTCATTTACACAAGAGTTGGAGCAGGAAGTTTTAATACGATACCATGATATGATTCAGAGAGAAGTATTGATGAGGAGAGAGGAGGTAGAACAAATAATTTCAGAGATTTTTCCATATAAAAAAATATATTCATTTATGGATATTATTACAATAGGTATGTTAGTGAATCAAAAGACGTTAGAAAGTATCAGAAAGTTGTTAATAGTGAAATAATAGAAGGACAACCTTTATTGGTTGTCCTTTTCTTTTTCTTTTGAAATAGAGGAGAAAGTAGTAGTATCTGTTTCATTAGGTATTGTAGGTGGCATAAGTGCTTCAGGATGCATACTACACCAATCTTGCCAGTCTAGTTTTTCTTGTAATTGTTTCTCATAATCAGATTTTAGATAAGAGGTAAGTTGGTCTTCTACATAGCGATACAAGGCAAGAGCCTTAGATATAGTCATAAGTGTTGGAAGACTATCATATTCGCTAGGAACAGGAGAGTCCGAAGTGTTTTTCATTTCATATAATAAATAACAATCACTATAAAGATTCATAAGGATATATTTGGTATGTTCATTTTCAAGTAAAGCATTGAGGACTTGAATTACTATAGGATATTCTTTAAAGGAAAGGAGTTGCAGGATAGCAGTTTCGCTTAAAGGCAGAAATTCTGTTATACGATCAATAGATGGGTTTTTAACATCATTATTGCCAATAAGATAGTCATAAGAAACATGAAAGAAATCTGCAAAACAATATAATATTTTTTCAGGTGGACAAACCGTACCGTTGATGTATTTGTTGAATTTACTTCTATACATTGATATTCCATACTTGTTTTCAAAGTCTATAAAGAATTGTTCTGCTGTATATTTTCTGAGCTTTGTTTGAAGTATAGGCTTTTCAGGTCGTTGTAGTTGTGACTTATGGTAATTGATGATTTGTTGATTCTTAATTTCAATTTGTTGATTTTCTTCTTCAATTCGTTGGTTTTGTTGTTTTAGATAAGAGTTGTAGAGGTCGTATAGGCGTTCTTTGATAATGTCTTCTCGTTGTTTCATACTATTCTCCTTTATGTATAATATATTTATACATAATATAGCATAAAAAAGAAGAAAAATGAAGAATATTGTATAATAGTATTGTATAAAAATATTTAATATAATAAGTTCAAGGAGGTGATAAGTATGAAAATTAAAGCAAAGAATTGTTTTAGAGAAATTAGAATAAAGAAAGGGTTTTCATTAACAGCATTAGCAGATGCAATGAATGTTAGTACATCAGTGGTATCTAATATTGAAAATCAAAAAAATATTCGTCCTGCTACTGCAAAGAAGGTGTGTAAAGTATTAGATGAATCTTTTGAAACATTATTTACTATTGAGAGTTAAGTGAATTATTAAAATTAGGAGGATGATGATAATGAATCAACAATTACGAAACAGAGAACAAAGATTACGTTATAAGGCGGCAAAAAAGGGCTTGTATATTAAGAAAGGCAAGTGGTATCAATGGTTTAGTCAGTATTATTGTGAGGTACATACAGGCTATAGTGTAGGCAGAGAGGATATCCATTTGTTAATTACAGGTTATGATCAATGGAATCAGCATTTGATGACCATAGAAGAAGCAGAAGCATTTGTGGATGAATATTAGAAGGAGGTTGATGGTTATGGCAAGAGGTTCCATAGGTGTAAGTACAAGCACTATCATTTATACAAGAGGTCGCAGAAGAAAGAAGGAGTTTCGCACAGTGGCTTGTCATTGCAAGAAGTGTATTCATGCTGTTGTGAATCAAGATGGTGTTGCTAATTGTATGATTACAGGTGATGTTGCAGTAAATAAACGATACTGTAAGTTTTATAAGAATAAGCAAAGAATAGAACAAAAGCAGTATAAAAGAAGACGTAAGGCAACAAGAGGTATGAAATAGTTGTTTTTACTAGAATACTATAAGTTAGTATCATCACGTTGTTGATGATACTAACTCTTAGAATAATAGTTCTTGTATTAGTATGAATTACTATATAAGTAATAATAGTTATTATATATATCCTATTGGAATAACAAAAGATATCCTACATTACTGATAAACAAAGGATTTCTTAACAATAAGGACAATATTACAATAGCGAAGATAAGGACAGGTAAGTGAGCTATTACATTGTTTCAATAAGGACAAAGAGATGATAGTGAAATGGGACAAAACAACAATAAGAGATAAAGACAGAAAGGAGTGTCCTTATGTTATGGTATCTGAAATTATATTTGGGCTTCATACAGGGGAAATAGAGCATAAGATTAGCCGAAAAGAGATGGAGCAAATAAAAGCATTCTTTAATCTGACACCAAACGATATATTATGTAATACCAGTTATTTTTATAAGCAAGGGATTACTCAACTAGAAATAGTAGAAACAGTAAAACAATATAATGGAGAAAACAAACAACAATATACATTAAAACTACGTTTAAACTTCTCAAGAATCATTGGTGGTGCAGAATATGAGATAATGCCGTTGACTGTAAGGAATATAAAAAAGGTGATAACGAGAGTGAATAAGATTCTTCAAAAGATATTACCATTACAAAACACAAATAATCAAGTAGAAGATTGGATAGTAGATAGATTAGATTCCGCATTTGATATCTATATGAAAAAACCTCAGCTATTTATTATTTTGTTAAATTTTTCTCTACAACTACCACCAAAGCAAAAGAGTAAGTATCTGTTGAGTACAGATTCAGAAAAATTAAGACAGCAGATAGCGGAGTCGATACGTTTTGGTAATGATTCTTATATCTATAATATTTATGTGAAGTTAATAGAGTTGATGAAGCGAAACTTAATATTATCAGACGAAGAACGAAATAGATTACAAGATTTATTAAGAGTAGAGAAACAGCATTTGCGAGATGGAGTAAAACGATTGTTGGGTAATAAACGACGTTTTGGTATACTTGCAGAAGAACATACGATTGAGGATATTAAGAGAGCTATGATATCTGATATTGAGATATATTTTGGCAAAGGTAATTTTTATTCTGCTATAAAGTGGAAGTACAAAGTGGCTTCTAAAGGGATAGATGTGGAACAGTATGAAGAATGGTTGAGTCGCATGGAGCGAGGTATCTTGTGTTGGCAGCAGAACTATCCTAAAGAGCTGATGGAATTTTTAAAAGAAGTAGAACTTGCACCTACCATAATTCCTACTCGTTTCGTAGAGAGTTGTCAAGTAGACGAGATACAAGGTCTTTATAATATGATAATACAGAAGTATCCGTTACAGAAACCAAAGCGAGTATACCATGAGTTTCCAGTGCCATGTAGAAAGAGTGATGGAAGATTCTCGGCTGTATTATCTTTACCATCTTTTAAGCATTATCCTAGTGTGAAAAAAACTATTGCAAAACCAACATTAGAAGAATATGAAAGAGAGGTATATCGAGAGGTAATGCGAAATTACTTAATCAATAGAATTGGTAAAAAATCTTTTGATAAAAGACGACAGGAAGTATTTATAAAGTCAGGGGAGTATATTGTAAAGTTCAGAAATGTTGTGCAGACAGAAGAAGTGAAAGCAGTGTTAGACAAATTGATTGAAGATTTTTTATTAGATAAACAGCAAAATACTTAGAGGAATGTTTAATCATTATGGAGAGGAGGTGAAGCATAGGATGAGTAATTATTTTAGTAATGTACCATATATTTATGTTCAAGGAGATATTAAGTTAAAGTTAGATAAGAAGATACAGATATTTTATTGTTGTTCTGTAAATTGGTTATGGTGTTTTAAGTATGATAATTCTGATATGGCATTGATGTTAATTGATATATTACATCAAAAGAAAGTTATTAACGATGCAACTTATAGTAAAATTATGAGTAAGAATTACCAATGTGGTAAAATTGCATAAGGAGGTTTGTATGAAATATGAAGATAAGAATGTAAGAAGAAAGATCGCCTTTTATGGACGAGTATCAACGGAACATGAGGCACAATTATCAGCATTGGAAAATCAAATGCAATGGTATGATGACCAATTAAAAAAGCATGAAAACTGGATATTAACCAATAAATATATTGACCGTGGTATTACTGGTACACTTGCTAAGAAAAGACCTGCTTTCCTACAGATGATTGAAGATGCCAAAAGAGGTAACTTTGATTTAATTGTTACTAGAGAGGTATGTCGTTTTGCAAGAAATACAGTAGATACCTTAGAATATACTAGATTATTAAAGAAAGCTGGTGTTGAGGTTTACTTTGTAGAAGATAATATTTGGACGTTTAATTCAGATGGAGAGTTGCGATTGACCATTATGGCAGCATTGGCACAAGAAGAATCAAGAAAGGATTCTGAAAGAGTAAGAGCAGGATTAAAGGTATGTAGAGATAAAGGTGTTTTATTTGGTAATGGCAACATTCTTGGATATGAATTGAAAAAGGGCAAAGTAAGCACAGAAAATACTTATGTTATTAATGAAGAACAGGCAGAAACAGTACGTCTTATTTATGATATGTATTGTAATGGTATGGGATTGATTAAAATAACGAAAGAATTAAATCGTTTACAACGTAAAAATGCAGAGGGTAAAGTAAAGTGGTGTACATCTAAAGTAGGAAGAATTTTACATAATAAAACTTATGCGGGATATAAATGTTATTTGAAATCATATACAGATGATTTTCTTGAACATTCCAGAGTTAAGAATTTAGATAAAGATTCTTATATGTATATAAAAGGTGATTGGCAACCTATTATTTCAGAGGAACAATGGAATAAGGTTCAAAAGATATGTGAAGAAAAGACATTACAGACTCATAAAGATGGTTCTGATCGTTTACAAGGTAAGAGAAAGTCTGAGGATGTTTGGTTAAGAAAACTGCAATGTAGTTGTGGTAGCTCATATAGAAGAACCAAATGGAGAACCAATAAACGTTCAGGCGAAGAAGTTTTTGGATATCAGTGTTATAATCAAGTGAATAATGGTAGCTTACAATCAAGAATAAATATGGGATTAGACACAGAAGGATATTGTGGTTTGTCGATGGTAGGTGATTGGAAGTTACACTTTATGGCAAAGAAAATTTTAGAGGCTTTATGGACAGATAGACAACAGGCAGTAGAAGAAGCACTAGAGTTGATCCATAAAAATTATGTAGATAATCAAGATGTTGTTGATAAGAATTATACATCGTCTTTAGAACAAAAGATTCGTAAAAGTGAAAATCGTATTAAAAGTCTTATTGAAATGCGTATGGATGGTGAGATAACAAAAATAGAGTATGCACAAATGAGAAAGGTAGAAGAACAATGTATTGAAGAATGTCAAAAGGCATTGTCAGTTACAAAGGAAGATTCAACTTCAATAGATTTAAACGAAGTATTAAGTGAAGTTCGTAGTGTATTGGAAGAAATGATTGACTTTTCAGGACATATCATTGATGAAGAAATATTGGAAAGATTAGTCCTTCGGGTTATACCAATGGAGTCAGGTCGTTTCAAATGGGTAATGAATTTATTAGATGGTAATAGACATTCAATTATATGTGGTGTTGATGGGAGAAAGAACGCTCCAATGTTTTATGGAAGTTTAGAAAAAAGCGTTTCTTCCTTTCAATACGTCACAGGCTGCTATCGCTGATAAGTAGGATATTGCTTGGAGTAATAAAGGAATAATATAGTATAGAGATTAAAAACCCTATCTTTTAGATAATATTATCTGAAAGATGGGGTTTTTATTTTAAAATTTTTATCAAATAATAATAAAAAGAACTTGACGTACCATAAAACGTAC
The DNA here is from genome assembly GCA_937891165.1 of uncultured Lachnospiraceae bacterium. Taxonomy (GTDB): domain Bacteria; phylum Bacillota; class Clostridia; order Lachnospirales; family Lachnospiraceae; genus SIG299. Next base: position 20,298 of record CALAEX010000064.1, read on the forward strand.
GCTATACTATATAATATAGTAACATTATTAGGTGAGAGTAGTATATAGTTTTATTATTAAGAGATTAAGAGATTAAGAGATTAAGAGATTAAGAGATTAAGAGATTAAGAGATTAAGAG
>CALAEX010000065.1 GCA_937891165.1 uncultured Lachnospiraceae bacterium
AAGTACAGTGTTTTTAATGATTTAAGTCCTATTTTTCAATAACATATATAGCCGATTCATCTCATGACTAAAGTCACGAGTGTTCTCGGCTATTTTATAAAACAATATTATTTTTCTAGCTTAGTCAATAAGAACTGCTCCTCATCCTCATTGAGTGAATCCCCATTAATCATTTTCCTTGCCACTTCTCTAGGTTTTTCGCATTTCATTGTAACCAACACAGAATAGTAATCCTCGGTATCTCGAATCACTTGCAATACTTCCTGAATTACCATGAAACTCATTTCCGTTTCTTGCTGTCTTTGGTCACAAATACAACCCAATGCCAAAATACAACAAGTCAATTCTTCTGTTGTCAATCTACCTGTCCGAATCACTTCACAAAGGTCTTTTACAATATTTTCCTCTGTTTGCGGTGACAAAATAGAAATTCCATCTTTGCGTAAAGCAACTCCTATGGCATAAGAACTAAATTGAAGATTACTTCCAAAATTTCTTTTTACTTGTTTTACATCTCGTTCAAATTCCTCTTGTAACCAAGATAAATCCGTTCTTGTTTTTGCATGAGTATATAAACACGCCTGCAAATATCTTGAAGAATCATGTAATTGTGACAGTTCACTTAATTGTTCAAAACTTCCACATACACTCAATGTCAGAATTGCTTGAATATTAGTAGAAACCTTTGGTCCTCCCATCGAAAATCCATGTAAATCCGCACTAATCTGACTCATACATGCTGCTGCCAATTTCTTCTTTTCTGACTCTTTCCAGCTATATGCTGTCTTCCTTGCAATAATAAACAATCTCTGTCTTGGTTCTTCACTAGAGGCATTACTAAGAGCATCTAACACCGCTTCCGCAAATTCTTCTTTATTTCCGGCATTACAAATATTAGAAACAGAATTAGAAATTCTTTTTGCCAAATTACTTTTTTCTTGTTTTTGTCTACACTTTTCATAATTTTGGCATAGCTGAAGCATATTGTTGATTTCTGCTTTTGGCTGTAACTTTGTTCCACTTGGAGCAATAAACTTTGACTTTATTTTAGTACGCTCACTATTATCAATCGCAATTTCTACATATCCTTCTTCTATCTTTTGACTACCAAATGCATCTTTACTTGTCCACGCTTTCATCGTAATTACTTTATTACTACCCATATAAATCATAAAGGCAATAAATGCACCATTTGGATATGTTTGCTTAAACGAAATATTTCCATTTGCTATAATACGATACGTACCATCTAAGTTTTGACTCTTAATTGGAATTGCAATCTTATTTTGTCCTGGCTCTATTTTAAATCCTGTCATCACTTTAGAAGTATATGGCAATTCTGCTCCTGTTGGAATAATCATATGTACTGCACCATTTTTTACACCTAAATATAAGCTGTCATTTAAAATGGTATTGCCCCATTGAATTGCCATATATGGCATTGTTTTCTTTGGAATTTCTTGTTCCTTCTCTGCCACATAAGGTTCTGTAAAACGTTCTTTTACTGTTTGTACAGTAGGTTCTACTTCTTGTATTCCAACTAACTTCATATCATCTTGCATTTGCTCATATTTATGCAAATAATAATGATATACTGCTGCACCTCTCGCTACTGCTTGGTCTGGGTCTAGAGCTACAATTGGTTCAAACCCAAAAAACTCTTTCAAACGGTCTGTAATCATATAAAATTTAGACATACCACCATTTACAATGACAGCATCTACCACTACAGACTCCGTTCCTAATTTTTCAGATGCTTTATGTAATACATCTAAAATCGGATAAATAATATTTCTTGTATTTGTTATACTATTTATTCTTTTATAATCATGAAACGATAAATCAAAAGCCATAAACGTAGAAAGAATATCTTCTACTTCTTCTTTTGTAAAAGTATCGTCATACGAATAGCCAATACCACCCATATTACCACCTGTGGTAATTTCGATATCTTCATCTTCATCGTCCCAACCAGAGCTGTAATCTTCTCCACAACGCTCATTTAAATCTAATTTTAAATGTTCTGCGTATACTCGAAGTTGTGGCATAATTACTTTTTCTTCTTGACGAAGTTTTAATACTACTTCAGGATGATTAGAAAATTGTTTTAAATAACGTTTATACATGGCTTTTGCGATTTCTTCATCAAAATCATCTCCACCAAGCAACGTATAACGGTTCGTTGCTATTTCGTTTACTTTTAAAACATCCTCCATTCCTTCTCTTCTTTTAATTTCATGCATTGTAATATCTAGTGTTCCACCACCTAAATCAAACACTAGCACATTTTTTGGTTCACTCAAGTCTAAAATTCGACTTGAAATTTCTCCATTTCTAATTTGATTGATTAAATCATAAATAACCGCATTTGGTTCTGATAATAATACAGCTCTCTCACTTCCATCTGCATTTTTTACTTTAATTCCTGCTAATTCTGCCGCATCTCTTGTTGCCTTACACATCGCTGAGTCAAAATTTGCAGGTACAGTAATAACTGCATCTGTAATTTCACAACGATAAATTCTAGAAGCTTCTTTCAACATATGTTTTAAAATTCTAGAAGATATTTCGGCTGGTGTTTTGTCTGGTATATCAGGAGATAACCCTTGTGCTTCTGGTCTTCCCATCTGACTTTTAATCGACTTTGCTACTAAATGAGGTCTCAGTGGATATTGCATTTTGGCAAAATCTCCTACTAATGGCTCATAATTTTTCTCCTGTCTATAATAAATACAGGATGGCAACGTTGGCTTTTTCATTTTTGCCAATTTTGCATCTCCTGACATTCCATTATACATATCAACTGCTCGTGAAATTTCTACTACTTTACTAACGGCATCCCCATTTGGTTTTTCATTGATAGTTGCTAGAACCGAATTGGTCGTTCCCAAATCGATTCCAACACACAAATCATTATGTTCTGTCATTATTGTTCCTCCTTCACTTTGGGTCTAGAAATCTGTAATTCCTTATCTTTATAAATCCAACCTGGAGAAACTACTCGCACTTTCTTTATTTCTTCTGGATTGACAAAAGGTGTTCCTTCATAATTACAAAATTCTACATCCGATGCCGTCACTTCCTTTGTTGCACTCACTTTCATAATTGGTTCAATATGACTATCTCTTACAAACTGAATTAACTTTTTCACTGTAATTAATAAACCATTGATTTCTATTGGTAATTCATAATTTTTCTTTCTTAATTCGTCAATTCCTTTTCTGACTACTAATAATTCATCTAAAATACATCCATATTTTTCTGAATTTAAACGTGCAAAAAAATCTGCTAATTCTTTTACTTTACTTGCCTCTAATTGCTCTGCAAATTCTTCTTGTAAATCTTGAAGCATTGTATTAGAACGCTCTAATAATCTTTCTAACTGCTCAATTCTCTTTATTGCCTGTTCTTGTGTCATTTGAGGCTCTTGTTTATTCGTTTGTGTTTTCTTTTTATTTTCTTTTGTTTGTGAAAAACTATATACATCACTAATCGCATCTGAAATATCATAGAAAAAATATTTTGCAAGCGTATTTCCTAATAAATGCAGACTACTAATATCTCCAAATATATCAATTTCTGGATACTTCTCATAAATCATAATCGCTGCCATACGCTCTTGAGAATCATGTTTCTTACCATTTGCAAGTGCAGGTTCTTTTCTTCTCTTTTCATACTTTTCAAAAGCATCTTTCTTTCCTACTACTGCCCCACCAAAAAAAGTTGCCACGTCACTTGCCCACTGCAATAATTCTTTTCTCTCTTTTGGATTTGCCATTCTTCTACTTCTAAAAACTTGAATTACTTCATCCCCCGTAAGAGTATAACCATACTTTTCATTCATTGCACTCGCACACTTTGTTGGACCTAAATCAAAATCATGACATAAAATAGAAAACAGACGATTTTCCATTTTAATATCTTCTTTTACTTGACTTCCACGCTTAACCTTACGAAGCATACCATCATGAATTTGCTTCATTACTTCATTTACTTTTTGTTCTTTTACATTAATCATGAGTTACCTCCAACACTATAATTGATATATTTCTTTTTCTTCTGCAAATATAAATTGTGTTCTGCATTCTCCATCTAACATCATAGTTTGTTCTATTGTTTCATCCAATGGAGAATATTCCTTCGCACAATGCACAAGCACTGCTTTCTTTGGGTTTACTTTCTTAATAAATTCTTTCATGTCCGAAAAGTCTTCATGTAATGAAAAATCTACATTGACTTCTTGATAAAAATGATTCCTTTGATGATATGTATTTGCTGTTATATAAATATGAGGTTCTTTTGGAAATCCTACTCGATTATTTACTGTTAAAATAGGAATTGACAGTTGCTCCATTTTTCTGACAACATCCATAATAGACTCATCTAAATAAATCGGAATTTGACTCATATTCCATTCATTTAATGTTTTTAAAAATTCAATTCCCTTACTTAATTGAGGAACACGACAAAGAATTGATTTTTTCTTACTTTCTACAAATCGCAATACATGCTGTACTGTCTTAAAAAGTGCATCTGTATTTTTTACATAGTCTGGATGTTTTGCATGTAATCCACACATAATGACCGTATCAATATTTAAATTATCTGGTATCATACATCCACCTGTCAATGCTGTTTTTTGCAAAGAATAATCTCCAGTATACAAAATTCTCCTTTTTCCGACCTCAAACAACATCATCATTGCCCCAGGAAGATGTCCTGCGGGTAAAAATGTCACTTTGTATTTTCCAAAATCCATCTGTTTCATATAACTTACTTTTGCTACTTTTTCTAATATTGATTGTGCAGCTAATCTTTTATTTTCATCTTCCCTACTAGAACGCAAATAATTTCGGTCATACAATTGATATTCTGATAACATTGCCGTAATTTCCGTCATATACACATTTGCTTTGGTTGCTTGTTTCATCAATTTTAATAAATATCCAATGTGGTCTGTATGTGCATGGGATATATAAATCTGGTCTATTTGATTCATACTTTGAAGAAAAGGCGAAGTAATCAAAGAATATAAATCTGGCTCAAAGAGCATTCCATTTTCTTTACCTACTCCCGCATCTAAAATCAAATTCGTATCTTCCAAACGTAAATAGTAACAACTCGCCCCAACTCGTTGTCCACCTCCAAGTGGCATAAAATATATGCCCTTTCGCATTGTATCACCTTCTTCCCTTTGTTTGGAACACATGGAACAATTCCATTGTTCCAAATGTTCCATACTATTTTATATCATAACATTTAGAAAGAAATTATACAATAAAAATACTATGATTTTAATTTCAAATGTTAATATTTAGATTTATAATTGAAAACTCCTTGTAAATTTATATCTATTAGGACACGCTCTCGCTCGGGATGAAACGGAGCAGTACTAGGCTCGAAAAGACCTCGCCAAGGACTGCCGTTTCTTAACGGTCCTAATTAGATATAAACTTACAAGGAGTTTGCCAAGATATTGATAAGCCAAAATTAAATATGAAATCTTCTTTTTAATTCTAGACAGGCTCTTCTGCCTCCAATCATGATTGTTCCAAGGAATAAGAAAGCAGAAACTACAAGTGGCAAAAATGCCATCTGCCCATTTTTTTCTAATCCTAGGAGATAAAGAATCACTGGAATTACACTACATAGTATCATAAAAATCTGTGACATAAGATAACTTTGCCAGTTTCTGCGGTTATAAATCATCAGTACAATAATTCCAATATCTACCATTAAAATTCCTGAAGAGATGACATAATCTACTGACCAACCTCGATATCCTGTTGCAAAGTCCACTCCAATCGCAACTAAAACAGTTACTAAAGTCACTACAATCGTTTTACTTTGATAGCCTGTCTTTCCAAGAACCGCATAACGAAGTACCGTATAGAAATACAATAAAATCAATCCTATGACAATACTCCAAGTAGGTTCTGCGTTTCTTGCAATATCCATACCAAGTAATACAAATTCAATCAAAATAACACAAAATAAATACAATCTACTAATCAACAAAAGCTTTTGTGTTTTCAATCTAGCATTTGGATACATATTTTCTAATTCTTCGTTCTGTTCAAGCACAGAACGACATAACGGACAAATTTCTGTTTCATCTAATATTTCAACTTTACATTTATGACATCTACTCATAATTGACCCCATTACTTTCTAATTCAATGTGTAAACCATCTGCGGAAAGTTTCGTAAAAAAACCTCTTTGTATGGACGTGTCTTTCAAATCATAACTAAACGTAAACACTAACGTATCTCCATAAGAACAAATTGTACCTTTATTATGTTGACCTTTTGATATCGTTAAAAACACATGCACTTGTTCTACATAAGATTGATATGGTTCTTCCATTACAATCTTTCCTACATTCGTAATTGTTGCTGTATTCGCAAGTGCCGCCTTCGTATAAATTCGACGCATTGCCATATTTTTAAAGACTAAAGGAACTGCTCTTGCAATCCAAATTTTTTCATTCGACACATTATAAGAAAACAATTTTTCTAAATGTTCCCTGCTTAATTGACTTTTTAAACTTTCTTGAACAATCTGAAGCACTTCCTCAAAAGAATAACTTTCTTTTTCTGGACAAAATTCCGCAGATATCATAGTAAAAAAGTTTTTTGTCGTAATAGAATCAAAATAAGGACGTAAATTTACAGGCACTGCAACTCGAATTGGCTTTTTGGATGGCATTCCTTTTAGACACTCGGTATAAACACTCCAAATATACGTGCTTACTAAATATTCATTGATACTTGCATAATAGGAAGCACAAACCTTCTTTAATTCTGAAATTTTCATATAACCATGAAGAACACCTAATTCCCCTGCACGGAGTTTTTCCCCTTTAATTAAATAGGCTTTTTGTTGTTTATAACTATTCTTCGCACTTTTTTTATAATTTTTTAAAAAGCTATCTTCCCGATTTAAGGAAGTATGATGTGTCAAAGAATCACTCACTTTTGTACTAAGTTCGGAATATCGTATTCGTAAATATTGATACGTCAGCTCTCGTAAAAAATTGATAGCACCCATACCATCCGTTAATACATGAAATACTTCTAAATTGATACGATATTTATAATAAGTTACTCGAAATAAATAACTATTATTTTTATTTGGACGAATATAACGGCAAGGAAAACGCTCCTCTTCTTTTACTCTCGGTGCTGGTTTTCCGTTCTCCTCAAAATAATACCAAAAGACACCAATTCTCATTCTTAAATTAAATCCATCAAATTTCGGTAGTACAATATCTAACGCTTGTTGTAAAAGCTCTGGCTCAATATAATCTTTCAATGTAACACTAAAACGATATACATTACTCATATTTTCTCCAGCAATTGCTGGAAAAAGATGTGCTGTATTGTCTAATCGCTCCCAACGAATATCTTTGGCTGGCACTCGATATTTCTTTGTATTTTTTTTCTGATTATCTTCTAATAATATCTGATTTGATTTTTTTCTCATAACGCCTCATTTCTATGATATTTTATCTTACTACAGCAGTAATTTCTAGGCACTATTATAATACAAAAAATCAGAAAAAACAGCCCCATTCTAAAAAGTTTCCAAATAGTAAAAAAAGGAAGATTTATTATTCATATATAAAAAAGAAGAAGTTACAGCAAAGGATGCGTATAAACCATAACAAAGAAATAACCTCTTTTTACTATATTTTTACGAATTCCAATAATGATTCATATTAGAAAATTCTTGATATTTTAACATTTTTGTAGAAAGAGTCATTCCAATTGGTGTTTGCTCATTTACCCAATCTATAACTCCCTGAAGTTTTTTTACTTGCTCTGTTTCAATTCTATTAGGTTTAAAATAAGCTACAGTTACATGCGGAGTAAGTGGATAGTTTAAAGAAACAACTTCTTGTAATATTTCATAATACTCCATTATTCTTTGACAACTTTCCTCATCTGCTGGTTCAAATCCTAACACCATACTTGTATTTACCATATTAAATAATACCGAAGATTTTAGCCGAATTTCTTCGTTTCTTTCTGCTATCTGCCAAACAAGCTGTTTTGCTCTGTCTTTTATTTCACCCATTCGCCATCTTAAATCTGCACATTCTTCTCCATTTAATAAATCATGTAACGTAATATGAAACGTATCTTCTATCAAAGGCTCTGCCAAAATATCGAAGCATTCTCTATGTAATTGTTCTTGTATTCCATGAATTTTTCTCTTTATTTCGTCTGGTAAAAGAAAAACAACCGTATTTCCTATAAAAGTTTTCATTCCACCAAAATTATCTACCTTTTTTTCTAAATTTCTATTTGTATCCATACAATTATTCACTGGTAAACTTGTTCGATTGTAACTTCCAACTCTTGATTGAAATTCATGTAATGTTTCTAATTTTTTATCATTCCACATAAAAATCTACTCCTTTTCAAAAACGAATATTACATTACTTATTACATTTAAGTCTATCATAATTATCTATTGGTGACAAATATTTTTTAATCGAATAAAATAAAAATCATCGGACAAGGAACTTGATTCACTCCATTACTATCATCATCATAATTTCCATCGTACAGATTACCTCTTTTCATAGCTTCTCTAATTGTAGAAAAAACCATGGCATTCATTGCATTTAAATACTGTTTTTGCAAAGGCACACTATCTAAATGTGCAGGAATATGCTGTTTTTTCCCTTTTAAAAATTTTTTAAGTAAAGGTTTTAACTGTTCCACCATAGATTGTTTTGCTTTTGCACATAAATTCCATAATTGTTCGGATTCTGACCTATGTAGTACAGGAATATTCACTACAGGCTTACCTTCTTCCTCCCGAAAAATTTTACATTTGGTAAGCCAAGGAATAGCTTTTAAATATTCTAAATTAAAGTCAATTGTCTCTAGATTTGTACCTGTATAAACAATATAAATAAGTTTCGCTATTTCTGCATCAATAAAAGTATGCTTTGGAAAACAAGTATAGTTTGCCAAACGAGAATAAGAATAACTTGGAAAGCCATCTGCACCATAGGCATGTAATTCGATTTGTTCACTATCTAAAAATTTATCCAATCTTGCCCATCGTTCTCCAGAATAAGAATGTGCTAATAAATCCATATGTTCGTTTGGTTTAAAATCCTTCACATTCACTTGTCCAAAAGCAATCCATCTGCCACCTTGCGGTCTATCCACAAAATTCTGTTCTGTTTCAAAAATAGATTGAAATGCAGAATAAATTCCATAATCCAAACAATAAAATGCAACATATAATTCTAACGAATTTTTTGCATCAAAAGAACATCTTTGATAAAACTCTTTTTCTTTTAAGATTTGAAGAGCATTTTCAATAGCACCCCAAAATAAATCAAAATTTTTATGAATGACTTGTTTTTGCTCTGAAATATACTTTTCTTTATCTACTATCGTTGAAATCATAAAATCTGTATAATATTTCGTATTGACCTTTTTCATTAATTCTTCATCTACTAATTTTTGCACTACTGACTCAACATAAGCTGTTGGAATTCCAATCGCAAGAGAAATTTCTTCCATTGTAATAGGTTTTGCATAAGCACACCACAAAATATTTTGTGCTATTAAATCATCATCTACAAGATTGAAAGGTTCTCCATTCTGTCCTAACCTACCACTACACGAAAGGTCAAGTGTAATCGGAGAATAACTTTGTTTTGAATATTTTTCCATATGACCAATTCCTCTCTTTACATGAGCTCTACCAAAATGTAATCTACTTTTTACTGTTCCTTCTGGAATCCCCAATTCAGAAGCAATTTTTTCCACACTTTGCCCCTCCATATAATATCGAACAATTACTTCTCGATACGTTTTTACAAGATACGCTATGGCTTTTCGTACTTGTTCTTTTTCATACTCTACTTCTGTCTCATCAATAAATACAACTTCTTCTATCTTGTTGAGATCTTCTCCAAAATAAACTACTGGTTGATGATATTTTTTTCGAAGCATATCATGAAATTTATGATTCATCACGGTCAAAAGCCATGCTTGCATATTTTGGATTACATTTCCTTTCGAACGATATACGATTCCTGCAAGTAATGTTTCTTGTACTAGTTCTTCAGCATCATACATATTTCCACATTTTTTTAATGCGACTGATAATAAAAACTCCATGTAATTTTCTATATTTTCATTTTGCATCATAATACCTCTTTTTTGAAAGCTTTCTCCTATTATGTCGCATAAATCTCTAGTTGGTTTAATGATTTGCTAAAATTCGCTATCTTTTTTCCATAGTTCATACTATAATTAAGATATCCTGATTTGCTTATTAAATTTTCACTAACAAAATCCAACCAAATCTTAAATATTCACTGTTATACAATTGATGAATATGTTGATTATCTAACTATTGACCGATATGGAAATCCAAAAAAAGGTGGTTTTGGAACAGGACTTGGTTGGACTTATGCTACTGGCTCAAAGGGAGAAAAAATTCAATTTAAAGGTTAGTTTCTTCTTCTATTTGATGCAAAGTATGAACCACTTCCTTGCCCAAAGCATAACCAAGCAATGGCGGAATAGCATCTCCAATTTGCTCATATTGGTCTTGCTCTGGGTCGCTATGAAATTTTACATAAGGTCCTTTAAACTGATACCAATCTGGAAAAGATTGCTTCCTTCTTTTACCAAACGCTCATACGCCTTTTGCATATTTTCACCTTGTCGAATCGATTTGATTCGTTCTAGCATCTTTTTGGTATGTCCTGGAACTTTATGATTATATAAGCTATGATAATGATATCCAATATGTTCTGGAACAGATGCCATATCTCCATGCATCTGTTCTAGAAACAATTTTCGTTGTTCTTCTTTTACTGATTGTATATCAAATATATACTCATTACTTTGCTCTCCTTTTTCAATTTGTGGTAAATCTAATAAAGCATCTCCTACTGTAACATAACCATATTTTCCCTCTGGTCCATGTGTTTTTTCAGGATATTGATAAACTGCTTGATATTTTCGATTCACTCCAACAAGGAATAATCGCTCTCTTACTTGTGGAACTCCATATTCCATTGCTTTTAATAATACTCTATTTTTATCTACAGGTGCAGCAGGTGGTTTAGGTTTTGCTTTCCTTGCGTATACAAATGCAGTATTAGAATCTGGTATTAAGATTATTTTAGAAGAAACCAAATTGGAAGATTATGTAAAAGATGCGGATATTGTAGTAACAGGCGAAGGCAGATTAGATGGTCAGACCGTATTTGGTAAAGCTCCAATTGGTGTTGCTAAAATTGCAAAGAAATTTGATAAGAAGGTAATTGCATTTGCAGGGGCATATTGTTTATACAGGTCATCAATCATAACAAAAATAATTAAAATAAAGTCTTCAAAATTTTCTATTGTAGTGGTATTATTAATTTGGAACTTCAACATAATGATGCCTCCTTTCATTTTTGTATCCCTACAAATAAGATAGCACATTTTTGTTGAAGTTTCTTTATTTTATCTAGCACAACGAGTTATTTTAGTAACAGGTAATGCAAAAAATACAATTGCATTTACTGAATTTGGTCTTAGCAAAGTAATTGGTGTATCTGTATTGTTAATCGGTACTGGTACAATTGCAGGTATTATTAAGGCATCTGCATTACAGTATGATGTAATTACGATTATTGAAGCAATGAATATGCCAGCATTTGTACTTGCACCACTTTCTGGTGTTTTAATGGCAGCAGCAACCGCTTCCACAACAGCAGGTACAACCGTTGCATCTCAAACATTTGGAACAATCTTGGTAGAAGCAAATGTAGCAGCAGTTTCTGCAGGTGCTATGATTCATGCAGGTGCTACCGTACTTGACTCCTTACCACATGGTTCTTTCTTCCATGCAACAGGTGGTTCCGTAAATATGAATATCAATGACAGAATGAAACTTATTCCATACGAAGCTTGTATTGGTTTAACAAGTACAATTCTTTCCGTAATTTGGTATTTAATCTAATCCAGTGTCCACATCGGATTCGCACCGTCATTTCTCCATGACCGAAATTGCTCTCGGAAGTATCATTATTAAAAGTATATGTCACCGCCTGATATTTCTGAAATATCTTTTATACTAGATATGATTCGCTCCCTATACTTAGATCATGGCGTATCTGTAATGTGGCTCAATATACTTCACACGTTCTGTATGTGCATCCATATTCACTTATCAATGTACAAAATTTTGGATAAATCATACTTAAACTTATTTGGAAAAAGCAAATATTCTAAAAGTACTTTCTTTGCTACTTTCCCACCAACACATAACACACCAACACTTTCTATAACTACTAAAAAATTATGTGTTTCCTATGTAAGATATCAATCAAACTATCAAACTTCATGTAATTTTTTTGAATAAAACCTTACATATATACAATAACACCAAACAGATAAGAAATATCGGTGTCTATTTTAAAATTTTTTAAAAAATTTTAAAAAAATATTGCGAAACAGTATATAAGTTTATTCTCTAGCTACGGCTCCGGCGACAAAAAAACAGAGAGGCTGTCCCTGTGCTTCGCTAAAGCTTCGCACTCGGACAATACGCCTCTCTACTCTCCCGCCTTCACCTGTTTGTGGCAGTTTTTTTCTTATTCCATATTATTTTTTTCTTTCTAAATCTATTTAGAACAATTTCCTAATTAATCATACTTTTAAAATTCTCTTTTATATACTCACTTAATCCATTGTCTTTTGCTAATTCTCTTAAATCCACTCGATTAATATTTTGTTTTGTTGGAAATTCAATTACTTTATTATGTATTTTCCATGTGTATGGAAATAACCTAAGTTCCATTCTTTTTTTTGCCTTATAAATCGTAATTTTTCCATAATTACTATCAATAAAATTATCAACCCATACATTATTATTATTACTTTTTTCCAAGTTAACAGATGCTTTTCCCAATTCACTTGGATTTACTCTACAACCACAAATATAAAATGTTGTACCTGCACGTAAAAAGAAAAAATAATATATTTTAGTAACATTTCTTTCCTTCATTACTCCACATAATTTATCATAAAGTATTTTTTTCCAACCATCTAAAATTTCTTCATATTGTTTATTTTTAAAAAGGCTATCTAAATTAATACCTGTTCCTTGAAATTTTTGTGCCAAAGAGGTTTCGCCAGATAAACTACCCTGTTTCAAATTATCGTTTGCATCTATTACACAAGAAAGCATCTTTACATCAGCTCCATATTGATTAGGCATCAATATATCAACTGGATAACTACCTGCACCTACAGATTGAGCATTTAATGCTTGAACAAACCATTGTTCGATATGCTCTTTAGGTATTTGAATTGGAAGTACTTCTTGATTTGGTTTTAATTCTGGTTGCAACATTAATGTTTTTTCAAGAAAATACTGAATTACTTGTCTTGCTGGAACATCAAATATTTTTTCTAATTCTTCTTTATTAAGTGGTTCTAATATCATATATTTACTCCATCAAATTTATTTTTTTAAGTTTTTAATTCTACTTCAACTTCTTTCATTTACTTATTTCCAAAATCTGTTTCAAAACAATATTTAATCATCAATCCATTTTAAATAAAACATCCACAGAAATCCCTAAAACATTTGCAATATCAAATATAACCTCAAGGGAAACTGGTGTTATCATATTAGGTGCTTCAATATTGCTCATATGAGTTCTACTAATATTAACTGCTTCAGCTAATTCAACTTGAGTTATTTTTTTTAATTTTCTTTGTAATGCAATATTTAATCCCATTCGAATATATTTTTCTTTATGTTTATAATTTGAATCATTTATCATACTCTTAACCTCCTTGTTTTATTATAATTTTTAATTCTATTAAATTAAACAAACTGTAAGATTGCATTTGACAACAATTTAATTGTATAATTAAAGTAATACTTTGCTTATCAAATCAAAAAAGAAGAAATATTTTCCAAACAAAACCAGAATATCTATTAATCATTTTTCTCAAAAAATATTCTCTCGTTACAACAAACTGAAAATTTTTTCTACCTTTTATACATAAAAAAAGCAGATACATATTGTATCTACTTTTTTACCTTAAATAAATTATTTTTATATTTTCTCAATTACAATATCTGTTGGAGATGTCCAACTCACTTCTATCTCATCTCCTACTTCTGCTCCTATTTCATAAAACCAATTCCCTAATGCTTTTAAATCACCATCTACAGAAAATTGTTTGGCATATTTATCTCCAGCTTTCCTACAACCTTGTGCTCTCAAAACTCCTTCAAAAAATCCATCTGCAGAAGTACAATTAAAAAGATTCTGACCCAATATATCCATATAATCTGTTCCATTATTATTCAATAATCCAAACCTATGTGCATATTTAGATGGAATAGGAATATATCCTTCTCCACATATTTGATCACGAGTATCTGTATACCGATGTGTACCCCATCCTAAATGTGATTCTTTCAAAGTAACAGTATATGAATCTCCTATATTTGCCATATTTACTATTCCTCCACTTTTATATAAATTTTAAATACATAGCAATAATACTTTTTTTATTCCATTAAATTAATCTTCTTGATTGGTTTTAATCCTTTAGCATTTATTATTTTACCTTTCATAGAAAATCTAGGTCTTCTTCCTTGTAATTGTTGATCACGAAATGTCTCACATTTAGACTCATTTAATACAATATCATATATCTCATCTGACTCGATTTCATAAAACCAAACATTACCATCAACATAACCATTCGGAGCAAAATCTACATATATCAATCTATCCCATGTTGACGTAGGACCAAAGGACGTACAATCATTTGCAATAGAAGCTGATTTAATTTGCACACCTTCTCCAGTTTTTTTGTCCACTGCATCATAAGAATGTGCTGTTCCATTAGTTCTTACTGCATTAAAAAAAATACAATATAATGCCTCACTAAATACATCTGGAACATTTAAGTTTCTTCCTCCAAGCTCTTTTAAATCTAAATTAATATCTATCCATTTATAAAAAATTCTTTTCAATTTTTCATAATCCTGCATATCAAAATCATCACCAATGACTGGAGTTCCATCTTTTAAAATTACTTGTAATTGTCTCATTAATAGTTCCTCCTTATGTACTCTTATTCCATTTTAAATAATACTTCTGGCTGAATCTCTAGAGCATCTGCTATGTCAAAAATAACATCAAGAGATACAGGTGTTACCATATTGGGTGCTTCAATATTACTCATATGAGTTCTACTAATACCTATTGCCTCTGCAAGTTGAATCTGTGTCATTTTATGAATTTTTCTCTGACATGCAATATTTAAACCAATACGAATATATTTTTCCCTATGCTTATTCTCCATTTCACTATTCATGACATATCACCTCCACACACAAAATTTTACAAAAAAATCTTATATTAATAAACAATCTGTACTTTTGCATTTACTTTTTATTCTGTTGCAAATACAAAATTTTGATTTGTAATCAAATTTATATTTTTATTTATAATATGATGTGGGTGTCAAAAGTCATTTTTAAAACGGACCTTTCACACATAAACAAT
>CALAEX010000066.1 GCA_937891165.1 uncultured Lachnospiraceae bacterium
ATGGTTTCAGGATTACCATCTTTTCTAGCACCGGTTACTTCTGCCACTTCTTCAATTTCAATATAGATTCTTGTAGCAGCTGGGTCGATGCTTTTAACAACATAAGAGTTTCTTGATAAGAATTCGTTTAATTCTGCAAAATTGTTAAATGTTTTAATTGTAGTATTAGCCATGGTATTCACCACTCGGACCATATAAAGTCCGCCTTTCTTTTTTTTATTTTTTATGATAGTCTTTTCAAACTTCTATCAAGTTCCGCCTCCGATTATTTATATTTACGGAGCACTATTTAGTTTTTTATTTACTTATTTACACGAAAATTATATATCATTGAGAGAAACTACTTTACGGTTAAAAAAGACTAGTAAGACTATTATAGTCTTACTAGTCAATATTTATTAAGATACAGTAATTACTGGTTTGTTTTCATCTGTGAAAGGCATATCCTTTCCTGCAGAGTATAAATAATATAACTGTAATTTGTCGTTGTGTTTGTTTCCGATTAAGGAAATCTTAACGTTACTCATATTTGTTGTAGCAGCACCATATGGCTGAACTAACAATAATCCAGCATAATCTGGATTTACGGTATCCGTTTTCAGATATGTGTTGTTTTTAATAATGATTTCACAGTTAGCGTCACCTTTTGTACCAACACGAATTGCATTTCCGGAATATTCAAATACGTTGTTACAGATGCTAATTCTAGCATTATCCTCAACGTCATAAATACAGATGGTATTGTTACTACACACTTCTTCTTCAAAGTAGTTATCAGAAATTTCTGTTCCATCTGCTAACCTTTGGACTAATTCAAAACAGTTGTAGAATTTTCCAGCATCAGTTTTAATATTATTTCCAAAGAAGCATCCTTTAACAACAAGTTTTACAGGAGTTTCTCCTTTTGGTAATACCAGATAAGATTTTGCCTGATATGGAGACATGTCTTTTACGATACAATTTTCCAATGTAACGGAAGCACCTGTCTTAGCTTCGATACGGGAATCTTTTGTTAAAGTAACACCTCTTAACGTAAGAGAAGCACCTTCAGCTACTTCAATACCACCACTAATCACAGTATCAGTTATTTTTCCTTTATAAGCTTTGGAGTTTACAGGAATATCCGGATAAGCACCAAGAATAGTAACATCACCAGTTACTTTAATAGGAGATGCAACTTCACCTTTATCCAAATTAATTACAGAAGCCCCAGCTTCAATCATAGTATTTACAGTAACGGCATCAGTAACGCAAGGAGAAACTTCTCCAACAGCATTTTTAATTAATTTAACATCTAATTTCTTAACAACACCATTATCTATAATAATAACATCTTTCGGAGCTAACCCAGTTTCATAAGAGATAGCTACTACTTTTGCTGTAGTTGTAACATCTTTACCTGCTTCTAAATCGAGATAAGTTAATGCTTCATAAACACTACCTTCTCTGATTGTAAATTCATTTGAAGTTTCATCAGATAATTCAACTACAAACTGAACTCCGTAATTAAAGCTAACCATCATTCTTGCTACTTCATCGCCTTTAGCATCGAATTCAAGAATTTCTCTTACTGGTACAGTAATGATATTAGATTCGTACTCTTTAGAACAATCTACGCTAATAGAAACCGGTGTTACGTCTTCACTAAAATAACTCTTTGTAGTTTCAATAGAAGAGTAGTTACGTTTCACAGTTTTTGTTGTATAATTTACTTTACACAGCTTACCAGTGATAGTTTTAATATCACCATTTTCTGCATAACGAAGACCATTGATAACATCACCTTTAGTGAACATACTGCTGGAGACATTCCCATTTACATAAATTGTGTTAATAGCAACATTCAGAACTGGGTCTAAATGAGTTTCAATAATTCTTGCCATTTCAATTTATTCCTTTCTTATTTTCATTTGTGGAACACATCCACTACTTATTAATTTGTTTTCTAATACGTGAAAATCCTAAAATTTATTTAGTGAAATGAAAGGGATACTATTTCAAGTATCCCTTTCATTATTTAAACTTCTTCATCATTAATCGTAAACTGGTATGAAATATCTTCATCCTTATCAATTGTGATGATTTTTCTTTCTTTTGAATCTGAATCTTCATTGATTGTAAGACCCATTAAAACATCTTTATCATTACTAGAAGTAAATAATACGAAATTATCACCTTCATAATTCATGATAGTAAACATCGTATAGACGTCATTATTTTTTATCATTGCAGCTAATAACTTACATTCAAGCTCCACTTGAATATACATTTTAAGCTGTTCATGAATATTAAAATCGATAACACAAGGTTCTACGACATTTGGAATGTATGTTTTTACCATATCTTGATTAAAATGATATAAATCTTTTTTAAGATATTCTAATCCTTTAGAAGCAATAGAATCTGCAATAGTTTTATCACCAAAAATGATTACATCTTTATTTACTTCTCCAATAATATCACCATTCTCAAGATACATATTTTTTCTTTTCGTTTCATAAACTCTATCCAGAGTATCTAAAGTAGTTTCTCTTATAATACCTGCTTTATAATAGTTCATGTAAGTACTAAGAACATCCATTAATTCCATATTAGAATTTTGAATTTTTTCTTCCACCAGTAATAAGAATGGGTCTTCTTTATCACTTCCATTAAAAAAGGTTTCGTGACTAAAACCATGTTTATCGTAAAAACAGGATAAAACATAAGCAAAATCCATTATGATTTTTCCATTAAGCTCTGTTTTTACAATTTTGCGTAATACTTTAAAATATCTGAAAGAGCTGGAAATAATTTCATTCACACTCCCAGGAGCATATAAATCATATAAAATCTCTGTAGCATTTACGACCACGTCTAAAATATCAAAAAGAACGATTCTAGCCATTTTGATTGGGTAATAGAAATCGTCAATTTCTTTTCCATATGCTCTACACTCACCAAGGAATTCACAACTTTCTTTATAGATATACACTAAATCAGATAATCCACCTATAGTGAAGTTTCTAACTCTCATGTAATATTTATACAAAAAATGTTTTGGGTGAGATTCATTTGCTGCATCTGGTGGATAACCTAAATCTCTCAAAAAAGATTTTCTGATATTTCCCATTGTAGCATTGTCCCGGTTGTTGATATTTTCATATCGTTCAATGGTCCTTCGTGTTAAATCTTCTAATCCAAATCGTTTTGAAGTTTCAAAATCTATGGTCATTAAATTACGAATTTTTGAAGAATAGATTTCATAGTATTGACCAATAGCTCTAGCGGATTCATCATCCACATGATTAATATTTTCTATTGTGATTTTATCATATATTCTTTCCATGAGTAATAACCTCTCTATGGCATAAATATTTTGTCATTTTCATCATTATGAATTTTTTCTTTCATTAAAGACAAAAACTGTAAGAACTTAATATGGTTCTTATTTTCAATTTTGATATAGCTAAATGTATTTTTGTTTGATTTCATAACAGCATCTTTTAAACGTTCTTTTACTTTATCCACATCTTGAATTTTGTGATGCGTATTTGGGTTATCACCACCATCTTTAATTTCAATTTCAAGACCTAAGGATGGGATGAAGAAATCAGGAATATAAAAATGCTGTTTACCTTCATATGTGTAAAAATAAGTATGAGGTGATGGAGCAATAATATCCTTAGAATCGAAATACATATCCAAATCTAAGAATTTTAAAAACTCTAATTCATAACTTCCTGTATATGGAGTTTTTGTAATTCCATCTCTCCATGTATATATACCAGAAATCTTTCTATTAGCTAACATCTTTTTCTGTTGCTCTGGGTCGTCAAGTAAAGTAGTTTTACCATACTTTCCAATCATTCGTTTTTTAAATTCTTCTCTGTAAATATCTTTACATTTAGGATTATTACAGAATCTATTGTATTTATGGGTTACTTCGTTCCAATCTGTTTCTTTTTTACAGATAACACAAGAGCCCTTAAGTTTCCCTGTTTTTTGGTAGTAATAATATCTCCAGCCTGAAAAACCTGTTGGTAAGAAATCGATATGAACGGTTTCTAAGTGTTCAGTATAGGCATCAGGTTCTAAGAAATATGTATCACAAAAGGAACAGCGAACTTTTTTCTTTGATCGCATCTTTGTTGTTGACACTTTTCTTACCTACCTTTCTTATTTAAAATACTTAAAGTAATGTGCTTTCATCTAAATAACTATTATACGTAAAATGGATAAAATCATTGATATAATATTATGGTGTAGATGAATAAAAATAATTGAATAGCGCTCCGTAAAAAGTCAGAATAAATCGGAGGCGGAAGAGTATCACTTCTAATTGATACACAAGTAAATATAGTTATGGGTGGAGATAATATCAAGAGCCCGGAGGTAATTATGTTAAACAAATTTAAAATCGTAGAAAAATCCTTACAGGAAACTATCAAATCCAAAACTGGTCGTAAAGGTCTCAAGATGTACAAGGAAGTTAAATCTAACGTGGTTAAACCTTCCTTAGCGAAGAAAACCATCGGAGGTTTCAGTCGTGGGATTCAGAAAGAACGTCAGTTAATCGCAGACAAAAAGTATCATCAGGCGGTAAAAGAGTGGAGAGCTTCTATGCTCCGTCTTGCTCTTGAGATGGTTGATACCATCGAGTTTGCTATGAAGAAATTCGGGTATACAGAAGATGAAGCAAAGGCTTATTCCGACAGAGCACTTGCTAAAGTTTTAGTAATCAAAGAACGTCTTGCTTCTGGTAAGTATGATTCTATGATTAACGATGTTCCATTTGCAATCGAAACTTTTACAGCAGAAATCATCGCCGCATCTGGTATGGGATTGCTTGAACAGAAGTTCTTCAATTCCTGTGTGAATAGTGCTACCGAAGATTCTGAAGAAAATCTCGATGATGAGTTCGAAGATGATTCTTGGGATTTAGACGAAGAATTCCCAGAAGATTTCGAAGGAACAATCGAAGATTATGATCTCGGTGAAGAGTCTGTAGTAGAAGATTTTCGCGAAGTTGTAACTGTCGTAGATGGACCCAAAGTAGAAATCGTTGAAGATGAAGAATACAGAAAAGCAGTTCGTCAGAGACGAATTACTTATGTAGAAAATCTTCTCATTGCTACAGGTCCAACAGTAGGATGTTATGATGATGTCACAGACCTTCTTGATAAGCTTGGTGAAGCAGATCTTCAGAAACTTCACGATGGCGGATACGATGATGTGAGTGATAGCGATTTCTACAATCACGTTCATACCGATATCATTACAGTAGTTACAGAGGCTTATGCTAATGCTCTTAAAAGAGAAGAAGTAAAAGCCGAAGAAACATCTGAAGAAACACCAGCAGAAGAAGCTCCGATTGAAGAATCTCAGGAACCAGAAGAAGTTCAGGTGGTTGAAGAAGTTATTGAAGAAACATCTGAAGAACCTGAAACTGCTGTTGAAGCTATAGAAGCTGCTGTAAAAGAAGTATTAGAAATAGATACCGAATCCAATAACAAATACCCTGCTAAAAAGAAGGGTAGAAAATCAGCTAATACTTCTGAAAAATAATCTACTTATAAGAAAGGACAGGTCTAAACAACCTGTTCTTTTTTTATATTTAATACCACTAGAAAACAGTTGATTAAGCTTAAAAGAAAGGAGAATCGCTCCTCATGGTAAAGAATATATCTGGTGCTAGTAATGTAACTGAATATCAGTTACAGAAATTCAACCAAGCAAACAAAGTAGAACGAGAAGATATTTTACCATTATACTTAAAATATGCAGTACAATACAATGTCCAAGTAGATGTTGCATATGTGATGTGTTTACTATATACAGATTTCTTTAAGAATGAAATTGTGAGTAATAATATCGTCGGTATTGGAACACAGGCTGGTGGAACAAAATTAGAAGAGTTTAATTCGATTGAAGATTGTGTAATTGCTCATTGCGAAATATTGCAGAAAGTATCAACTGATGCCATTATTGAATTCCCAAAATCTAATTTATATAGAAGACTGGGAAACAATTCCTGTAACTATAGTTCTGAGTTATACGTTTTATTTAATTACGAAGAACTTACAAACTATACGATTTATCAATATTCCATTTTCATAAGAGAAATTAATAGAACGAGAAAAGAAAACCCGGGATGGGTCGTAAGTGACAATTTCTATTATTATATTAAAGTAATGAGTAGTAGAAGTAAGAGAAGAATAGTTTCTTTACGAAGTGAATTGTTCAATAAAGGATTTAAATCAGACCAGTTATTTATAACTTGTACAAATGGGATGTACACATTAGAAGCCGGAAGACATAGAGACCCATCATCATCACAAATTATGTTGAATAATTTACAAATGTACGGTTATAATGGTATTATGAGTTTTAGAAGGAAGTAGGAATTATCCTACTTCCTTCTTATTTAATTTTAGTCAATAAATAAATATATATCTGCAATTAAATCATTAATAAATCCTTGGAAATATGTTCGCATATTTCCACATGTTAATATACCTGTATTTGAATCGTATGATTTAAATAAAATATATTCTTTTGGATATCCAGAATTTAGTAAAGATGTATCAGCATAATTTTGTATTTTAACATAAGATATGAAAAAATCTGAAACTGTGATTTTATTAATATTATCAACTAAACCAGATATATCAAAAGTTTGTTCCTTATTAAAAGTTACATTGGTCTTTATTAAAATTTTTTGTCCCATATCATTTCCGCCTTCTATTAAGGATTTCACCTTACTATTTAGCTTAATAAAAATTCTCTATCTCCCGAGAATCATCGAGAGATAGAGAAAATTAATTGTGCTAAATTCAATCCCGAAAAAGAAAATATCCAGTTGCAGGAATGACCTGCAACTGGATTGTCTTTAATTGATATTTTTATTCAATAATATATAAGCATATTCCGAAAAACGAAATATTGGAATATTTATAGCGGATATTTTACCCACTTACTTTATTGTATTATTTTACTTACTTTTTAATATATAAAATATACCCCTTGAAAACATTATACTAAATTATTGAATAAAAATTAGAAAGGATGGTTTGCGATTATGGATCATTCAGTACAGAATCCTGTTATTAATTTCATTGATGAAGTTAATAAACAGAATACTCTTAGTAATAGCTATGACGCAATTAATAATGACCCTAATATTAAACTTCGCAGATTGGGCGAAACCAAACAGCAGGGTAAAGTGCTTTGTATGAATTCCATTTTGTCCAGACTCTGCAGCAATTCAATCCCAGAAATCAATGGGCGTGTTGCGAACACTCCGGATTTAGATAAAGTAGTACGTGATTATGTGGCAAGAAGAACTAATGGTCAGGATATTGACTTTTATGTAAAAGAAGCTATTAAACGTAATCCAAAAAATACAGAAGCGATTAAGAATATTTATGAATCTGTAAGCAAAATTGTCAATGAGATGTATATCGAAAAAGAATTACATCCGGAAACTATTACAGATAATGACTATTCTTTTTCTCTTACACCGGAAGTTGATGATAAATTAACTGCTATTATTAGAGATAATAACCTAGATAGTTTATCAGATGTTATCAAAGATAACGTAAGAAATAATGCAATCACTGAAGTAGAACTTGCAAAGAAAGAACGTGAAGATAGACTTGCTTTGGAAGAAGAGCTTATGAATGATGAGACCATTACTACAGAAGCTGCTTTGGAAGAAGCACTAAGAGTACGTGGATTAAATGAAAGAAAATTCTACACTCCTTCTTTATTTGAAGCGGTTATGAATTCTAAGTTTAAAGAAATGCCAGTTCTTGAAAGTATTGGTGATGTAGAATATGAATGCGAATCTGAGTATTTGACAGAGGGTGTTCTTAAGAATATTGCGAATAAATTTACTGGTAATACAGAAGAAGCTGCAAAAGCTGCGATTGAAAAGAACCATACACAGTTCTTAGCAACAATCGAAAAAATGTATACCGGAGTTTATTCTCAGTACCGTTCTAAAGTATCTCCAATCAATGTAGATTTAATTTCTAAATCTATTAAGAAAATTATGGCGGATTCTAGAGTTGGAAATGTAACTTACAAATCCAAAGTAAATATGTCAGAAGTGAAAGAAGCAGTTAGTAAATACAAAGAAAATACAAAAACTTTGTTTACTGCTAAGAAATTGACAAAATTTGATGTACCTAAGAATAAGAAAGCTTATTCTGCAAATGATGCTGTAAGTGAAATGGTTAGTATTGTAAGTGCATTAGATACATATTTTGCAAAACCGGATGTAAAATCATTCGTAAATAAAGCGAGTGCTTTTGTTACTGGTAAAGTAAGTAAATGCGATAATGCAAAAGATGTAAACGTTACTTACAAATTAGCAATCGAATATTATATGGCAGAACTTGCTTACTATGCACAGGGTATTGAATTTGTAGCATCTGTTTCTGAATTTGCGAAAAAACTTATGAGTAAATACAGTAATGATGCTGTAAAAGAAGCAGCTTTTGATAAAGCTATTGTAGAATATACAATGCTTAATATTTCAAAAGCATTATATCTTGAAAGCTTTAGCTTGATGGATTTACCGAATGTGATTAGAAGTTACGAATAAATAAAATATAGAGTAAGACTATTTCTAGTCTTACTCTATATTTTATTTAATTTGAAGCTTGACCTGCTTTTTTACCACATGAGCATGTATATGTTATTTTTGTTTCACCAGATATTGTTTTATTACACGTCATTGTTTGAGATACATTGCCATACCATTGTACCCACCAATCATATGGTTGAGCGGATACTACTTGACCACATTTACTACACACATGCCAACAATCATGTCCCTCATTCCAGGGAGATTTATATTGATCTCCGTATAAATATGCGGTTCCTCCGCATGTAGTAGTCGTGGTTGTTGTTTTCTTAGTTGTGAAACATCCCCCAGAGACTGTCGATTCATAACTATCTGCCAAAGAAATATCTGGCATATTATTGGCAGGATTAATATGCCAGTGTTTAAAAGGATAGAATGTACTACTTACATAGAATCCATAATGTGAATCTTTTTTAGCAAATTTCAGTCCTCCGAGGTTACTATTTAGCTTAATAAAAATTCTCTATCTCCCGATAAATACCGAGAGATAGAGAAAATTAATTGTGCTAAATTCAATCCCCCCAAAAGTAACCGTAAAGTAGTTTCTCTCAATGATATATAATTTTCGTGAATCAAAGTAAATATTTTAATGGGTGGAGATAATAATATCAAGAGCCTGGAGGTAATTATGAATAAAAAGATTAGAAGAATGAAAAAAGAAATTAAACGTTGGTTGAAATATACTAGCATAATTAAATTTATAGATGAGTCTGATTATGAAATTGGACTGTCTAATGATGGTGGGGGTTATATTTATTGGACAACGTACAAGTATATACCCCAAATCAAAAAATTCGAAGTTAGTTACGGTTGCAGCTCTAGTTTTGAATACTGTCCAGTATGTGGGTCATTCAGTGATCACTATGTCAATGAAAGATTTGATGAGGTGGATATTTATGGCTCAGGATTCACATGTGGTGCATTTAAATTAATTTCATTTAATGAGATGGCTGTATCTGCAATACGTAATATGACAAATCATGAGAAAGTGGAATTATACTATCAGTAAAGAAGAAGTTAAAAACTTCTTCTTTTTTTTATTTTTTAGGCTTCATTTTCAACCCTTCTATTAACATCAAAATAACTTAATGAAGGGAGACGTAAACTATGGCTAAAAAAGCAGTAGATACCCTCTTGGATATGGATACTCTAGTTCAAGAGGAAACAAGTAAAGTTCATAGAAAAACAATTGGACTTGTAGATGCATTACGAGTAGATGATACAAAGAATAACTATTTTGATTGCAATGCATCTGTAGTAACTTATAAAACAGGATTCCCACAATTAGATTATTATTTGGGATATAAAATTAATGTATATGATGATGATAATAATATCATAGATTCATATCCATCAATTGGTATTCCTGGTGGTTCCATTATTACATTTATTGGAAAACCATCCACCAGTAAAACAACTACAGCAGTACAGGTTGCTGCTAATATCGTTAGAGAATTTGAAAATGGATTCGTTATTCATTATGACCTTGAACAAGCACAGAATTACTCGAGAGTTCAAAACTTAACTAAATTTTCAATGAGTGATTTAAAAGCTGGTAAATATATTCTCAGACAGGAAAGAAACACTGTAGGAGATATTAAAAGTTCTATCGTGAAGATTTGGAAAAAGAAAATCGACAATCCGGATATTTATAAATATAATTCGGGTAAGAAAAATGAATTCGGTGAAGATATTATTTTATATGAACCAACAGTCGTAATTCTCGATTCCATTGCTACACTTAGTACAGGTTTGAATGAAAATGATAAAAAAGACTTAGCTAAGATGGAAGAAGTAGGAAGTCAAACAGAAAGAATGAGAATTACTGGAGAAATTGGTAGATTCTTTAATGAAGTATTGCCATATCTTCGTGAAGCGAATATTATTCTTATCTGTATTAACCAGATTAAAGATAAACCACAATTGGGATTCTGCCCTGAACCATCAGAAATCCTTTATTTAGCACAAAATGAGTCCTTAGTTTAGAAGTAAATATACTATTTAATTTATTTATAAACGAATAAATAAATTAATATAAATTTACTGGTGAGGACCTATATAGTAATATATAGAAAATAAACCTTCTTAATTGCTGGAAACTCTCGATATGTTGTTAGTACAGTAAAGTGTGACAATCTAACAAATAGAGACAATCAGCAGCCAAGACCAATTATGTAAATTTGTATTAAAATAAATTAGGAGATAAATCAATATGAATTTACGAGAAAAATTATATGAAATTGGTATGACATATGATGAATTAGATAGAAATTCATTACCATATGAAGTATTTATTCCTATGGATACATCATTATACCCCATCATACCAAAGAATAAATTTATGATAAGTAATAAAGGAAGAATTTATGATTGTCATAAAAAAGAATTTAAGAAAATTTCATTACCGAAAAATGAAGATACTAGCGTATCATACTATACAGTAAATATTGGAGATGAAAAATATTTAGTCCACCGATTAATGCTGTCATCGTTCGAACACCTCGGTGATATCGAATTAATGAAGACACTCCATGTTGATCATAAAGATGGTAATAAACACAATAATGAACTGTATAATTTACGCTGGGCTACAAATAAAGAAAACACAATTTATGCAAGAGATTTAGGATTATTAAATCCTAGACGTGGTGAAACACATCCATGTGCTACTATAACTGAGAAGCAAGCACGGGAAATATGTGAATTACTATCTACAGGAAAATATTCAAAATCTCAAATTTCTAAAATGCTAAATGTACCATACGATGCTGTTTGTGGTATTTATATGGGTGTATCATGGGTTTGGATTTCGAAAGATTATAATGTTCAAAATAAACTAATAAAAGGATCTGGTTATCCAAAAGTTTTTACATTTGATCAATTACATATGATATGTAAATATTTTTCTGAAAATAAAAAACCCGATGATATGAGTGTTAGAAAATATTGTTTGAATACATTACATAGTATAGGTTATGATGAAAATATTATAACAGAGGGTGTATTGAATGGTGTTCGAAGTATATATAATAAAAAACGGTATATCGAAATAACTTCTCAATATAATTGGTAAGGTTCAACGACTATCGAAAGGGTAGCTTAGTAAAATAAGTGAGTAACCGAGTAGAGTAGGATACATATATCCGAAATGGAAGGCTCCTTATAGTTTATAATGAATTATAAGGATGAAGATATAGTCTGAACTATATAGAGATATATAGATTAACATAATTAACCAGGAGGAAAAAGTCCGCAGTTCAACGCAAGTGTATTGCTGAAATTTATTGCAGTCGGTAGTGCTAAATATGAATTAGAAGATGATGGTTTTGATGGATTTGGTGTTAAGGTTATGATTATTAAATCCAGAGGAAATCAGGCAGGTAGATTTGTAAATTTAATTTACGATAAAGTAAGAGGTATTGACCCCATTCGTTCAAGTATTGCATTTGCAAAAGAACTTGGACTTACAGGGGGAAATAAAAATAGTTTTTATTTCAACTCTCATAAAGAAGAGAAATTCTCGTTGAAGAATGTAAATCAGGAGTTTAGAGAAAGAAGACATTTATTCAAGATTATGTTTGATAATATCAGACCAGTACTTGAAAGTAAATTATCTATGTTAACTCCGGATGAATTAGAACCAGTTGATGAAGCTATGGATTACTAAGATTTTTGTAAAAGAATCTAAATTTTAGTAATATATTATTATATTGAATATATGTGAGTAGAGAATGATTATCTCTACTCGCATTATTTATTTTTATAAACTATTTATTATATTCTAAAGAAAGGAGGTCTTAAATTATGCTAAGACCAAAGTATCCCAATTTTGGGGAAAGTAAAATTTTTGTGAAAAGAGGTATTGTAAGGGGGATTACACTTCCAGATTATGTAGGGAATATGAAGGAGAGACCAGTTTTAATTATGTCTGATCCGACAGAACTTCCAGTAGGGTTTCAAAAATCCAGTGTTCAAGTATATGGAATAAGTACAAGTATGTATAGTTTATTAGATATTCCAATTATTTTATTTTCCAATTTTTCAAGTCAATTATCTTTTATTTGTATGATGGATATTTTTACGATTGATACAAAGAGAGATACACTCCCTAATCTGGTAATTCAATCAGTTTGTCCAGATTATATTTATGATATCGTAGTTAGAGTAAGAGAATTGATGCAGGAAAATACTTCAGTATCATTTGATACTGCTCTTAAAATGGTAAATGAATACCGTGTGCAGTTTATGCAGACTCATAGAATTAAGAAATTTAGAATAAGAATTACTTGCAATGAATACTATGAAATCTGTTATACTGGCGAAGCTACATATAAAATTTGTAGTGATGCAGACATTATTGAAGGTATAGAATATTTTGAATCTGGGGAAGAGATTGATTTTACCATTCCAGTAAATGCATTGGTGAGTACGGTAGAAGTTGAAAAGAAGAATGACACAATTCATTCTTATGCATTTAATATGAAGTCACCATATGTTTATGTAGGAGAGAAAGAAACCGAACTTCGAAAGAAAATGGGGGTAAATCAGATATTCTTAGAAAAGAACCCAGTTCCTATTTTAGAAGATGGTATTGTCCCAAAAATATTTAAACAGGTTACAGAACTTAGTGATGGCGACTTAATTAAATTTATGCAAGAATTTACTAAAGGATATTCCGAAATGGAATTCTCTCAAAGAACTGCTATTGGTTGGAAGTTCATTACCAACCGTTATATTGCTTGTGAATTTGAAATGATTCGTAGAGGTCTTGATGAAAGGATTGTATCTTATCCATTTGGAAAGATTCAATACAAGAATCAGTTATTTTATAATAATAAATAAACTATTTGCTTAGAAAGAGATGTTTTCACATCTCTTTCTTTTTTCCTTTTTTATGTTCTCACTCACATTTCTTTAAATTTTATCCAAATATGTAATGAAGTAATATATTATTTATTTGGAATAAAATGAAAGGAGACTAACATGAAAGAGAAGTACAATCTTAAAGATGCCCTAAGAGCGTGTGACCTAGAATATCTGGATGACCGTTCTATAGAGGGTAAAGGAATGCTTACAACACCGCAGTATATCAATAGTATGCGAAGTGTTATGTTTGCATCGCATTTAAACCAGTTTAAGAATATGGTACAACCAGATTTTCCTCAGTTCTTTACTGGTGGTGAAAATGTGGTTGGTAAGTATTCGGACGGTTATTTGAAACTTAACGAATCTACTGTATATAGAAAAATTGTTAAGTTTGAAGGATTAGTAGAAAATCCGACCGTATATGTTTTGTTTGTGTATAACAAAGTAAAGAAACGATTTGAAGTTATTAGACGAAAACCGAATGAAGACTTAATTGAAGTATTTGGATATAAATACGATAATACAGTCATTGACTCCTTTAAAGAAGGAGATGAAATTAGTGAAGACACTATAGCATTTAAGTCTACTTCCTATGATGAAAGTATGAACTATTCGTATGGGCGAGATGTCATCACACAGTTATCTTTTGAACCGTTTACATCAGAAGATGCAGCTATCGTATCAGAAGAAATTCAAGACCTTCTTAGAAATGTAGAGGTTGAAGAAAATATTGCTACATTGAATGAGAATGATTTTCCTCTTAATATTTATGGAGACGACTTAGAGTATAAAACATTTCCAGATATCGGGGAATTTTCTAAAGGTATCATTATGGCTACTAGAAGAAAATTTAATAATCAGGTCTTGTTTGATTTTAAAGAAGATATGCTTAGTAAAGTAACAGACACCGATACTAGATATTATCTGAATGGTAAAGTTGTTGATATTGAGATTTATTGTAATAACGAGGATTTACAGGATAACTCATTTTATCATCAGATTTATAACTATTGGTGTTATCAGAATGCTTACTATAAAGATATTAAAAGAACTTGTGAAGAGATTATGAATTCAGGAGAAGACTACACAAGGGATATTGATTATCTTTATAAACAAGCATGTTACATGTTAGACCTTAAAAAGAAATGGAAAGAAAAAGACAATGCTTTCTCCAATGTGCAAGTACATATCCTTGTGGAGAGAGAAATACCATTAGCAGTAGGACAGAAAATTTCGGGTCGTTATGGAAATAAATCGGTAATATCTGATATTCGTAAGAAAGAAGATATGCCATTCTATTATGATGCTAATGGTAATAAAGTTCATGTACAGCTTATACTATCAGTGCTAGCTATTATAAACCGTAAACTGTTGTGCGGTTTTAAAACCTCTTTAATTGCTGGGAACTCTTTAATTAGACAATCAGCAGCCAAGACCTTAAAATTATAGAAATAAATAATAAAAGGAGTGATCGATATAAAAAATATCATAGATATGTTATATCATGATGAAAAATGGAGAAAGATAAGATATAAAAATATTTGTAAAGATATATACGAAATTAGTTCATACGGTCGTGTAAGAAAAATTTCAAATAAAAGAATCTTATCATCTGCAATGGCTCCAAATGGTTACTTACGTATAAACTTAATAATAGATGAATTTATAGAAAATAGTAATGAACATAAAAGGAATGCATTTTCAATTCATGTTTTAGTATTTACACATTTTTGTGATAAAAATGATGTTGAAACATATTTGATTGGTAATTTATTTGAACGGAGATATGTTGTTAATCATAAAGATGGTAATAAGACAAATAATTATTATGATAATCTTGAATTAATGACATATTCGGAAAATAATAAACATGCTTCAAAATTAGGGTTGATGCCTAAAGGAGAAAATAAACCAAATTCTCCAAGTTGGGTTACAAATGAATTAGTTGAAAAAATTTGTAAAATGCTAGATAAGGGCGAACCTAATTGGCGTATTATTCAGACACTTGAATTGCCAAATACGAAATATACAAATACATTGATATCTCATATTTATTCAAAACAAGGTTGGGAATTTATATCAGAAAAATATAATTTCTATAATTCAAATTCTAAGTTTAAACGAAGTACTACATATTCATTAGAAATGATTACTTATATATGTAAACTATTGGAACATGGATATTCTAATAGAGATATAGCAGATATAGTCTGTAATAAATTCGAAATGGGTAAAGATAAAATACATGCTATACGAATAATCGTATCACGTATTAGAAATAAACAAAAATATATAGATATTAGTAAAAACTATAATTTTTAAGGTAAGGTTCAACGACTATCGAACACATAGCTTGAGAGAAATGCTTAAGTGAATAAGTAAGTAGAGTAGGAGAAATCCGAAACGGGAGGTAATGCATATCTGGTAATAGGATATGCTTTAAAGATATAGTCTGAACTATATAGGAATATATAGAAGTATTTATATACGTTAACAAAAGCAATGACAACAGCAGCCGTTATTGGGGAATTGGCTACGAACTTTATTGGAAAACGAGTTAGTGCTCATATGAAGACTCTTAAGACTATGAAAGAAAAAGAGAAAATATTATTTGATGTTCTTAAGATGTACAATGTTGCCTATTGTGAATTCTTGACTAAGAAATATAAAGCAATGACTACAGAGGAGAAGAAGAACTTTTTACAGTACTGCGAAGATGTTAAGATTCACTTTAATCAACCATCTATGGGTGAAAAAGAACCTATGTTTTATCGTATTATGAATCTGAAGGAAAAATATAAAGATATTTTGAATCCAGATGAAATGTGGGTTCATCAGTTTGGTAGAGATATCCGTTGTGTTATGGATGGATATATTGCCAATATGTATATTATTACTCTGAAACAAACAGCGAAGAAAGGTTTCTCAGTAAGAGGAATTGGTGCTGTTAGTGCTAAGGGTATACCGGAAAGAAGTTATAAATCAAAATCTCATAAAGATTTATATTCATCAACCGCTATTAGATTCGGTGACCGAATTTGCCGAAGTAAAACTTCTTTAATTGCTGGGAACTCTTTAATTAGACAATCAGCAGCGAAGCTTAGAAATAAGAACGTTCAACGACTAGCTCTAGTAGCGTAGGACTTAATAAAAACTCTTTAAGTTCGAAACAAGAAGCATTTAATTATGAAGATATAGTCTGATACTTATAGGAATATAAGAGAGTAAATTCGTAAGAATTATAAACGTAATAGGAATTCGAAACGCTTAGAAATTGGGCGTCATACACAGAGATGTGTATTGCTTAAACCTCTTTAATTGCTGGAACCTCTTTAAGTAGACAATCAGCAGCGAAGTTCGAAAGGAAACGTTCAACGACTATCGAAAGACTATTGAAAAATAGAATCGAGTAGAGTAGGAGAAATCCGAAACGGGAGGTATCTGTAAAAGATAAAGATATAGTCTGGCTATATATGAAAATATATAGGTTAATTAGCAATTTCTGTATTGCAATGCAGCCAGAAGAAGTTGCATTAATCCATGCATTTTACCGCACTTCAGTAAAAGCACGAAGAGACTTTGGTAAAGCCTTACTTAATAATGAACCTATTATTACAGTAGGAAAAACTTATGAATCCAGAGTAGCTGAGTTCTTCGAAATCATTTTAAAATCGTTAGGATTTAGATTAGAATTCTTAGATTCTGATGATGATTTTGTAGAACTTAGTGTAGATGATTTACAGTGGTTTGAATTAGCAAATGGTAAATCAGTATTCTGTTCTGAGTATGATAAATATATTATTGATCGTAGAAATGAGATTGGTGCTGAAATCTTAGAAGAATATGGTGCATTAAATATTGATGAATTGAATGAGATGATTGATGACGAAATTAAAGACAGACAGTATTTTATTGCTAGTGATATAAAAGACGTTTATTTGAATTGCGTTGAAATTGAACCTACATTAGTGAGCAGAGATATTGTATCTTGTGAAGAGATTTCTAGTCAGTTAGAATTAATTGACGTTCCGGTGGAAGTTTAAATGAAATTGGGTAATGAACTATTTATGTTCATTACCCATATTTTTTACTCGAAAAATAATGATATATTATATTATTAGAAATAATCATAATTAGAAAGGAGAACGAAAGATATGGTTATTATAAGTAATAAGAAGTTTAAGAAAATGCAGACAACAAATTTAGTTGTTGGGTGTACTGGTATTGGTATGGGTGTAATTGGAGTGGGTCTTGGAACAGCATCTTTAATTAAAGATTCTGTAAATAAGAAAAAGACAAATTCTGATATAGATCTAATTCAGCAACATATCAATGCTTTAGAAAGAGCAAGTAAGAAAACTTGTAAAGAGGTCGCAGTAATTCAGGAAACTTTAATGGGAAATGGGTTATTAAGATAAAAGTTTGGGAATAGTAATATTCCCTTTCTTTTTTATTAAAAAATATATAAGAGAGTACAAAAATATAAGAATTTTAGATTCTATAAATATACCAAGATAATTAGCAATTACGCAATTATTTCTTTTGCATAACAGTACAAACTTTAGTTGTACGTCTCTTAGTAGTAGAATGTAAGTGTTCTAAAAAGTCCCCTAACCATGAATGTGGTTAGGGGACTTTTATAGAGTAGATGTAAAATTTACTCTTATTTTTTGTATATGAAATAGTTAAATTACACTACTGATAAACTTGGAGTGACTTTAGCTTTATTAGTTACACCAGTTACAGCGTATTTTGCGTGTAAATATAAATCATTACTTGAGATTGACGCAGTTCCATTAGCTATTGATATTACAATAGAACCAGTGAGTTTAGCAGCACCTTGGTCTGCGTATATATGATTATCACCAACATGAGCATAGCTCGATGATGTAATACTTATAGTTAAACTACAACTAGCTTTACTACTAAAATTTAGTACTGAATCAGCACCTGCACTATTCACAAAATGTAATTTTCCATCAGTTCCTACATATGTTTTCACCTTACTCACGTTACTATTTAGTTAAATAAGATTTCTCTATCTCCCGTGTTTTACCGAGAGATAGAGAAAATTAATTGTGCTAAATTCAATCCCCCTAAAAAACAAAAATAAAAAACAAAAAGTGAGAAAAGAAAACGAATATTTAAACCCATACAGTACCAGATAATGATGATGAATTTTCCCACCATTGGTCTGGTAAAGCCGAATTGTATAGATAATCTCCACTCTCATTAGTTAATATAACACTCACATGTTGCCATATAGGATTTGATGGGTTACCGCCTACAGATCTTGTTACATAAAAATTCACTGGATGTGTTTTATCACTACCAGCAGCGACACCAGCGTTATATCTATTAGTATAAATATTTTGTATACTAGTTACTATAGCTGCGGGAGTTTTTGCACTAGGGGTTGACCCACATGATTTGCATTTATTATATATTGAATCAACCCCAGTTTGAAAAGACGAGAGGTTACTATTTAGCTTAATAAAAATTCTCTATCTCCCGAGAATCATCGAGAGATAGAGAAAATTAATTGTGCTAAATTCAATCCCCAAGTCTCTCCCGTACTACTAAAACCTCAGGTAATAGTGTAATCTTCTTAAAAAATAAAAGTATATAATTCTACTGTACAAGGTGCTTGTACATATGGTGATTGAAATACGGCACCTTCGTGCTTTATTTTTTTGTATTTATAATCAAAACAACTACTTAAATAGTCAGATTTGAAAGGAAGAGATGATTATGAATAAAATTAACACATTGAAGCTTGCTATTCATGAAGCTCATGCAGAAAACATTATCAGTTCAGATAAAAGAGATTCTATGTTAACTTTTTGCGAATCTGTAGATTTAGAAAATGCAGAAGATTATGATAAGTTTATGGAAATGACCCAGGAACTTATCAATATTGCAGAAGCTAAGAAAACAAATGAACTTAAGCTTACTATTTTTGAAAGTGAAGCTTGCGGTGATATTACTGCAGAAGAAAGAGAAGAATTACTTAAAATGCTTTAAGTAGAACAAAATATAATCCAGATACAGATTAATTTCTGTATCTGGAAATTTGTTTTTTTAGAAATAGTCTCTTACTGTATTTTTAAAGATATTAACCATAACATCCGGTAAATTATGTTTTTTAGCATTAATTTCAACACCCTTTTCAAATGGTGTATCGGATACCAAACTACTAGCATAACAGTCACAGAAATATTCGAAGAAATCTACGATATTCATATCAGCAAGTCCATTTTCGAAATGCTCTGGATGATGACGGTTTACTTCATAATGATGAGATAAACATTCATCCATCATATCTTTTCTAATTTTATTATATTCTGGCGTACCGTATTTCGCAGTTCTAAGAAGAGGAATAAATTTGTCATATCCTTCTTTCTCAGGTTTTTCTAACTTACTTTTGTCATGGTCATTCATTCTAACCTGCAATGCCTCAATTAAAGGAAGCATTACATTAAAAATATTATTTTTATGAATCATAGTATCTGAATATGAATCATAAGATTTTTCTTCTGGTAAACTCATTGGTTTAGTTCCTCCTGTATATAAAATTGATTCTGGTTTATAATTACTTTCATCCCAAAAAGTAATTATTTGACCATTTACTATAGTTTTTGTTTTAATTAATTTTAAGGATTTCCCTATTCTATAATTTCTATCAATCTTCAAAATTACCCACTTTCAATTTTTCAATATCATCTTTCATCTTTTGTAAATCACTTAATTTCTTTTGATGATTTGTAAGTAATAATTGAACCGTTTCATGTTTCTTAACCATTTCTTTTATTGGTAAATACAATTGTTTGTATTTCTCTTCACCAAATTCTCGTTTGATAAACTCAATAATGGTGTTAGTTTCGATAAATAAATTTATCACCATGCTTTCTAAAGCCAAATCTGTTTGGACTAAGTTTTTAAGATTTTCCAATTCTTCCATTCGTTCATCCATTTCAGATTCAATTTCTTCCATCAATTTAGAATCAATATCTTTATTCTTACTAAATAAACCCATTAATTATCTCCTTTCTTTATTTATAAACTTAACTATTAGTTAAAATCATAATAGAAAGTGATGATAATAATTATGAATAATGAACGATATTTTGCTATGTTTGATTTTATTCTTCATAAGAGAATCATTCCTCTTATTGCAGAAAAAGTGGATATACTATTTGAGACAGATAAATATTTTACGCATTATTATAAAGATGAATTCGATTGTGGTGAGTATATAACAAGACCGATATTAGATTTGACTGAATTCGCCCTTCCTATATTGGCGATAGTTATTTATGAAGTAGACACAAAAGAATTTATCGATAGATTTCATTCCGACATTATCCAAATAAATCCAATCAATTTCTTTGGATGGTTGAAAGAGTATATGATGGAAGAATATATTTTAGTGAAAGCCATGAATAGAGATGGTATTATAATGACGTTTTGGGCTACAATAAACTTAGATTATCCTGCAATTGTGAGAGAAGGTTATGAATATATATTCGGAGATAAATAAATCCATTGGGAATTTGTATGTTCCCAATGGATGTTCTTATGCCCAGTAAGTAGATTTTCTTTCTAAATGGAAAATATCATCCCATTCTTTTAAGATTTCTTTTCTTTCATTTATAGAATCTGCCCAATCATCAATTTTTAAATTAATTCTTCCATGTGCAGTTTCTAATTCATTATAGTGTTTGATAATTCCATAGAGAGCTTTCTTACAATCAATAATTGCTAAGTTTTTAAATGTCTCTTCTTGAGACATTGGAATACTGGATAAATCTTTGTTGTGAAGTTTTGCATATTTACAAAACATACTTCCACCATAATAATGATACAGTCTTACTGTATTTGGAGAAAAGAATTCAAATGTTGGTTTTGGAAAAGCCATATTTGTTAAATCCGCTCCAATATTGGTGAATAATAAATCTCCTATCATGTTAGGGTTTGCTATTGGCATACCAGCACCATAATAACCAATTCCACTGATATCCGAAGCATCGTAATAAATATCTTCGATAAATACAATTTCTTGCCCTGGTGGAACTGATAATTTAATATCAGCATACTCTATATTTTGAATACCTTTTTCTATACTTGTATCAGAAATTCTAATTGTTTCATACTGAGGAAAATATTGTGAATAGGTTCTTAATGTAGTTTCTTTAATCACTCTTGCTAATGTTCCATCAACATCGTCAAGAGGCAAAGCTACTGCATAGATACCCAATTCCATTTTTACGTTAAAGAGTAAATTAGATATATTCATACATTACACCTACCCTTTCTGTCATTACTAAAATGTTTTCTAGTGGTAAATATAATAAAGTATATAAAGAATAACGTTTTAGTAAGATGAAGTATATCTATAAAAATTCCAAAGCGTATCTTAATCTTTAAGCCAATGGTTTAAAAAGTGGACTAGCTACAAAAGTAGCTAGTCCTTCTTTCTTTTCTTTTAATATACAAGATAAATTTCTAATGAGTTGCAATATGCAGATACTATATAGGCATTTGTTTCACTTCCACCTGGGCTTCCTAAATTATATGTAAATACACCTGTTGATGTATTATATGAATACGATGCTGTTGCATTGAATGTATATGTGGTAGTTTCGGTTAATGCATGAAAGTAACAAATATACATACTCAAATATGATTTTAATGGTCTGAATAAGAAATTATTTTTTGTAAGTGAAGAATAAATATTTGGGTATGATGATTTTATATTTACAGTACCAGAATACTTACTTCCACTATATACTTTGACTATAGTAGCTCCACCACTACTAAAATTTAGTACTGTATCAGCACCTGCCTTATTTACGAAGTGTAGTTTACCATCACTACCTACATAGGTCTTTATTTTAGAAGTATCATCAAGATATATATTATTATAGATAAAAAAGAAACATCTGCTAAGATGTTTCTATAAAACTTTACAACTTATTATAACCAATTATAAATTCTATCAATCTTCTCTATTAATAGGTTATAATATATGATTGAAAAAAGTCTATCCTATCAAAATATCACCACTAGGGTATTATACCCTAGTGGTTTAATATTTTAACCTACTTTTATTAGAAGTACCATACATAACAAACATCCACCACAATTATCATTTGTATGTGGTTTTATAGTATCGTTTTTATTTACATTAAATTCTTTTATCACAAGATTAGTTCCATCTGCTCCATATTGACCCAATGCATCTGACGCATATATAGTACTATTATTTATAATAATTCCGTATTG
This sequence comes from uncultured Lachnospiraceae bacterium, assembly GCA_937891165.1. Classification (GTDB taxonomy): domain Bacteria; phylum Bacillota; class Clostridia; order Lachnospirales; family Lachnospiraceae; genus SIG299. Next base: position 22,784 of record CALAEX010000066.1, read on the forward strand.
TGAAACACTACCACTATATCTTTGATATTGGTCAACATATAATTTTAACCTCATATTATTTTTAACAGTTAGTGTATATCCATCGCTTCCAAGTGTAAATAGTTCTGTGTTGTACTCTTTAGGTGGTTTGGAAGGATATAACCCATCTGCAGTTTTAGCATACCAAAATGATGCTATTTTATGTGCACTACTACCACTACTAAAATTTAGCGCTGTATCAGCACCTGCACTATTCACAAAATGTAATTTTCCATCAGTTCCTACATATGTTTTCACCTTACTCACGTTACTATTTAGCTTAATAAAAATTCTCTATCTCCCGATAAATACCGAGAGATAGAGAAAATTAATTGTGCTAAATTCAATCCCCCCCCTGAAAAAATAACCGTAAAGTAGTTTCGCTTAATGATATATAATTTTTGTGAATCAAAGTAAATAAAAAACTAAATAGTGCTCTGTAAATATAAATAATCGGAGGCGGAACTTGATAGAAGTTTGAAAAGACTATCAATAAAAATAAAAAAAGAAAGGCGGACTTTATATGGTCCGAGTGGTGAATACCATGACAAAATTAGCAGAAATTAAAAATAACAAAATCGAAGCAACTGTGGACATGTTTATCGTTCCTAACTGTCCAGCTAGATTCTTGGAAGGATTTTCTTATGAAAATCCAGCTCCTGGTTATATGAATCTCAGAGATGATACCATCGATAGGATTGCAAAACTTAACGGTGTTGAAATCCATAAAGGAGAAAAACTCATTCAAGTTTGGCTCACTTCCAAACTTGAATTGAGAAGCGAAAACCTAAATGACCATGGGTTTAGAGCTTTAAGTGAAAGTGGAGAGGAGGTTCATCTCCACTTTAACTGCCATAGTATACCGGCAACAATGTTGAACGGTAAAACTGAAGGTGAGGTGTTTGATATGAAAATCAAATGCTATGATAAAGAGAAAAACGAGTATGAACTTTTGATGCATATTAGATGTAATCAGAGTGAATACCGTTATAGACGTTTCGGTAATTTCGAAAATGTGTTGGCAGAGTTGATTGAATGTTAAATTGAAGAGTGAATCGAATGATTCACTCTTCTTTTTTTTAATTTCCCGTACTTCCAAATCCGCCATTTCTGATTCCATCAACATCATCATCTTCAGTAATACCATACTCTAAGAAGATTCCCTGGATAAATCCATCACCTTCTTCTAAGTGTATATATTTACTTTCATTTGTATCATTGGTAATTTTAACAAAAATATGACCTTCATTATCAGAATAGTAATAATCACTATCGATAATCCCTACCGTATTATTTAACTGGAGTCTAAATTTGAATCCGAGACCACTTCTTGGATATAATTTAAGAACCCAATTTTCCTGCATCTTACATCTAATACCAGTTGGAATTTTTACTGTAACATTAGGTGCCATTGTCATTGTAAATGGAATAAAGAAATCATATCCAGCACTTCCTTTTGTTGCACGTTTTGGAAGTTTAATACTGTCATAAATCTTTTTAATAGTTTCATCAGACCATTCTTTGTATGTAGGGTCAATATCCCTAACTCCTTTATAAAACTCTTCAAAACTTACCTTCTCAAATTTTGCAATTCGTTTCATTTTTTATCCTCCTTTTGTAAGTTACTCTTTTTGTTAATTTAATAATACTAATCGAAGATAGATATATTTTATTGATATATCATTCTTATGAATAAAGTATGAAATATTAGATTAGGGGCAAATCGCAGGGTCCAACTCACTCTGAATCGCGGGTTCGAATCCCGCATATTTTTTCCCTATTTTCAGTGAAAAACCGACCTGGAAACATTTTTGTAAGACTTCTAGATGAAAGGAAGTGACAAAATGGCGGGTAACGAAATCAAGGTTTCAAATACCTATAAGCAGAAAAACGGAGCTAAGCTAAATGCGCAATGGCTTAGAAACGCTACAAGATCATTAGGTTCGAACTCAATGTCTGTATTACAAGACATTAGCCCTAATATCTATAATGCTGCAGAAAGTGCAGTTGCTGTTACAAAAGCAATCCGTCGTACCAAAGTATCTTCTAATACTATAGCAAGAGCTATGGATAACAATAAGTATGTGAAGATGGGTAAGCGTGCTCTTAGTAACGCAATGAAAGATTTAAAAAGTGGAAACTTCAATAATACAACACGAGGTAGTGGTGGTTCTGAAGATGTAGATACGACATATCATTTTGGTGATGATAGTGAATCTTCAGGTAGTGAAGGTCAAATCCACACAACGATAAACTTTAATCCAGAAGGGTTAAATAATATCAATAACTCAATTGTGCAACAAACAAAATACCAGATGCAAGCATCTCAGGCAAATATTGATACTATGGTTGCAACATCGAGTGCAATGATGGCAATGAACCAGAGAAATGCAGAAGCATCTTTAAATATGTTAAATAATATTAATAATAGCTTACAGGCTATTATTAAATATAATAACGAAAATATGACAAAATTCATCACTTCTAGTATGACATACTATGAGATGATGGGTAAAGCATACACATCAACTGAAAAGAAAAGAGATGAAAAAATAACAGGAACGGATCTTGTTGATAAGAGGGGTAACTTATCCAAGGGTAAATTATCAGCGATATTAAAACAAAATCTAAAAGCTGCATATCAAGAATCTCAGCTTGGTGGTATGCTTGAAATGGTGGATAACTTCTCTGATGAAATCGTGAAGAATCCATTATCTTTTGTAACAAAACATCTGATTGAAAAATCTATTCCGAAAGCATTAAAAGAATCTACAAAGCAGTTAGATAAAACGTTTGGTAACTTTGTTACTGAAATGCTGCTTCGCACTTCTAAGAAACTTATGGATAACCCTGGAGAACTTGGATTAAAAGGATTCCTCGGTAGAGTATTAAATATCGATGTAGAGCGTACAAAAGAGTTTAAATTTGCAGGTAAAATCAATACCGATGCTGCTAAATTCGACAAAATAACGCATCATGCTATATCTGCAGAGATACCTAAATATCTTAGGGAAAGTACGGCATACTTGAGACAACTTGTTATGTTAAATGGAGGAGACCCCGAGAGAGCTCTTAAAGGTTCTCAAATATTTAACAGAGATACTGGTTCTTATGAACGTTACGGTGATTTTGGTAAATACCTTTTAGGTTCTATCAATACTGCTGTAACTAGAAGTATGCGTGAATCCGATTTTGGTAAATCTTTAGATAAAGTTGGACGTAGTAATCTTGTAAAAGATAGCCAGAAAGATGCTTACGATAAATTATTAGACAACTTCTTTATTGCTTTAGAAAGAGAAGAAGGAAATGTTGACATCTCTAAACGTGGTGAAGATAGTGATGTTTCTAGAATCATGGCTAGTTTGTCTGGAGATAAAGGATTAAAACGAATTCTAGAAGAATCTGTTTATGCTTCCTTTGCTAATGGACGTGCTGGTATGGGTGTTAACGCAGCAAGACTTCATGCAAAGTCTGCTCGTAATAAACGTATTTCTGAATTAGAAGAAACTAATTTAGCAGAATTATCTGGGCTGGTAAAAACTGACCAGACGATTGATGATGCGTTAGCTTCTGTTCTTTATGGAACAGACGGCAAAACTACAAGAACTCAAAGTTACACTCCAACCTCTATGCTTGGTAGACTATCTACCATCGAAAGATTATTGGATAGAGGTATCAACGTTCAAGTAGTTGGCAACGAAGGATTCGAATCTATTCATAAAGGTGTTCGAGGTCCTAAAACTGATAGAAAAAATGACGCTACTCCAAGTAATCGTCCAACAGAAGGTGATGCTTCTGATATTTCAGCTGAAGATTTGGCTAAAGGTATTAATGATGCTATGGGTGATGTAGCCTCTACTGATAATAGCGGTAAAGGAGGATTTATCATCAATGCTCAAAACCATATCGGTAATATTATGCATCACATCGTTCGTGGTGATACTAGTGCTATTTATGCTGAAATGGGTGCTATGTTTGGTTCTGGACTTATGAGTCTTGGACAAAAAATGAACGATTCTGTTTTAACTCCAATGAAGAAATTTATCTTTGGAGAAAAGGATGGAAAAGAATTCTCTATTACTGGTAAAGTAAAAGAGATGTTTGGTAATTTAAAATCCGATATGGCTGAGTTTGTTCTTGGACCTAAAGGAGAAGATGGAAAACGTGATGGAAAGAAAGCTACCGTTATGGGATTTTTACATGAAGGTATGGAATCCATGGCGAAATCTCTCTTTGGTGAAGAGAAATCTTTCGATGAGATTAAAGAACAGATTCGACAGAAAGTACAAAAAAATTCTGAAACTGGATTAAAAGGTGCAATCATTGGTGGTGGTCTTGGACTTGCTAGTGGAGGTATATTAGGTACTTTAGTGGGTGGTCCTTTAACTGGAGCATTCCTCGGAACTGCTACAGCAATTGCTTCCAAATCAAAAGGATTCCAGAAATTCGTTTTTGGTAATGTGATTGATGATGAAGGTAATGTTGTTGAAAAGACTGGTAAAGGATTAATTTCGGATGCAACTCAGACTTTCTTTAAAGACCATAAATCTGATATCGTAGGAGCTGCTGGTATTGGTGCTGTTGGAGGCATGTTAACTGGTGGTGGTTTACTTGGAACTATGGTTGGTGGTCCGCTTGCTGGAGCATTACTTGGTTCTGCAGTAGGAATTGCTAAGAATTCCAAAACATTCCAAAAGTTTGTATTTGGTGAAGAAGTTACTGATGAAAAAACTGGTCAAAAGAAAAAGATTGGTGGTATTTTAAGTGCCTTCAATAGAGCATTCAGTGATGCAAATCCACAGAACAAAAGACCAGGACGTGAATTAGTCGCTCGTGGTACTGTAGGAGCTGGAGCTGGTTTACTTCTTAGTATGTTCACCCCACTTGGACCAATTGGTGGGGCTGCTTTAGGACTTGCTGGTTCTATGGTTGCTTCTAAAGACAAGTTCCATGAACTTCTTTTTGGTAAAGAAGAAGATAAAGGAAAAGGTACCAATGAAGGTTTAGTGAATAGATTAGGTGCTCAAATTTCTAAAACCGTCGTAGCACCTTTGGCAAATATTGCTAAAAATGCTTTAATGGATGTTAGAGATGCTGTCTTTGATAAAGTATTGTCTCCTATCGTAGATTTAGCAGAACCACTTGCTGGTATGGCTAGGAGATTATACGATAAAGTGGAAGAAAAAGTATCTGGTGTTTTTGATACTTTGAAATCTAAACTTTTTAATGTGGCGAAAGGTATCGGTAACTTATTTAGAGCTGGAATCAATAAAGTTTTAAATAGAGATAGTGATAAACCTAGTCTTATTGGTGGTGCTTTAAATATTATTAGTGGTGGTGCTAGAAAAGCTAGCGATGTAATGAGAGCTAGCAATGCCAAAGCGTCATCTAAGAAATGGTTTGATCCATCTTTTAGAACCACAAATGAATTTAAAGATAAATATCAGGCAATGATGACCGAATGGGATAATTTAAGTCCTGAAGAAAGACAGAAATTCAAATCACTTAAGAATTTCGAAAAAGAATATGCCAAACGTGCTTTCTATTATGGTGGTAATAGTAGAAGTGCTATGAGAAAATCTGCTGAAGATAGAAAGAAAGATCGTTTAGAGAGACAAGCTGAACAGAAAGAAATTACCAATCGTGAAAACTTAATTACGCGTCTTACGGGTGGAAAATACTCTACCGATAGTGAAGAAGCTAGAAAAGCTGCTTTGGATGCTTATAAGAAGAGTCGTGGTTATAAACGTGGTAAAGGTATGGCTGGATTTGATGACGCCACAGTTCAGAAATTATTATCACCAATGACTGCTCAAGGTGCAACAGTTGAAAATGAACAACTTGATGAATTAAAAGAGCAGAATAGTAAGCTTGATAGTCTTATTGGTGGTGTAGCTGCTATCATAAGCACTATTACAGGTGCTCCTGTAAGATTAGCAAAAAGTGGATTTAAAACGTTTACTGGTGGTATTAAAGATACAATCAATGAACGTAGACAAAGTAAAGACGACCACGATGCCATGATGGATGACATCATGAATAGTTCTCGTACTACTGAGAATTGGATTCGAATGGAAGGTGAAAAAGCTTTCAATGGAAACAGAAAAGATTTCAGTTTCCATATTTCGAAAAAAGAATATAAACGTCTTAAACGTTATTCCAAAAATCCAAATAGTGTCTATTATCAGATGGCTAATGAGATTTTGGATGAAAACGCTGATCCAGAAAGAAGAAAACGATTATATGAAGATTATCTTAAAGGTAGAGAAGAAAGAAAACAAGAAAGACAGGATGCTCGTGATACTCATGTAGGAAATATTAGACGTGCTTATAGAAATACCAATGACATTATTCGTGGTGGATATGCTATTGGTACAAAGAATGCTACACCTGGTGTTCATCGTGTCGGCGAACAAGGAGTGGAGCTTATTTATTTTAATGGTGGTGAAAGAGTTTACTCTAATAATGAATTACTTAATGTAAGACTTGTTGATGTAGAACCTAATGCCGCTAAAGTAATGAATACTAATGGAGAACAGAAAGTTGTTCTCGTTGGACAGAATGGATTACTTGCAACTTATGGAACAACTGCCAGACTCGATGCTAAGACAGATAATAAATCCAGAATTGAAAAAGCATTAAAAGACCCTAAATCCTTAATCAGTTACGACTGGGTTAAATCTGATAATGGTGACGATGATGGAGGAGATGGTGGTGACGGAGGAGATGATGACGAAAAGAAATCTCTTCTGGATAAATTAGGAGAAGTTGCAGGAAATCTTGGAAAAGCTTTACTTGCAGGTGGTGGAATTGCTGCTTTATTTAAACTTCTCAATAGTGAAAAATTCCAAGAGTTCTTAGAGAACTTTGGTGTGGTAGCAGAACGTTCTGCTGAAACTGTAGGAGAAATGAATGATATTGGCGGAAACACTGGTGGAACGGATATTCCTACAGCAACTGGAAATGTAATCAGTAGATTGCTTAGTGGATATTTCTTTACAGATAAAGAAGGTAATGTAGATGGTATAGGAAAATCTTTAATGAGGGGTTCTAGACAGGTGATGAAAACTGCTCTATTCGGCAGAAGTTTTAGACCGATGGATATCATTAAGCATCCATTCAAAACCATCAAAGGAATACCAGATGCTATTAGTAAATTAAAACACCCGATTAAAAATTCCACATTCTATCAACAGGTTAATGGTGGATCAAAAGTTGTTAAAGGTTTCTTATCCGGTGGAGTCGATGAAGCGAATGAATATGTTGTTGAAACTGTGAGTAATATGACTCGTAAAGGTAAAGGTCTATTTGGTAATACTAACTTAATAGACATAATGAAAGAGAAGAAACCGACACAAGCAGCGGACAATGTAGTTGACTTTGCTGCCGAACGAGCTAAACGAGGAGCTGCCCAAAAAGGAACGCAAAAAGCGGTTCAGGAGGGTGCTCAAAAAGCTGCCGTTGAAGCGGCACAAAAAGCAGCTGTTGAAACTGCACAAAAAACCACACAAGAGGGTATTCTGGAATTTTGTGAAAAAGCTATCAAAGAAGCTATGCAAAATATTACACAGTCTTTAACTGAGAGACTTGGTAAAACTTCTGGTGGTAAAATTGTAAAAGCGTTAGCTACAAAAACTGATAACGTTATTAAACTTTTGAAAAAAGCTACTGTAGGTCCATTGGCTGAATTTGTAGGAAAGAAACTTGCTAAACTTGGTACTTTTGTCGGTACTAATGCTGCAGTTGCTGCTACTGGTATCGGTGTTCTTGGTATCTTGGCAAAAGATGCTATCTGGATGACTTGTGGAGCTATTAACAGTGCAGGAAAAGGTGGGGCTGCAAGACTCTTTAAATGTGAACAAGATGCTGTTGACTGGAAGATGAGATTAATCGCTTCTTCAGTTGCCGCACTTGCTGAAACAACACCTGGTACTGTAGTAGATATTATAAATGAAATTGTTGTTGCTTGTTGTAGTTATGACTTCATTTGCGACTTTGCAACATCAATATATCTTACATTATCTAACGACGAAAAAGATAAAATACTTCTTAACTCCCAGAATGCTTTAAAAACTGATTATAAAGCATACCATGAAAGTACTTTGGAAAAAGAATGGAACGCTTGGAAAACAGATGGAGTTGATGAAGATAAATCATTGACTTTGGATCAGTTTAAAGAAAAAGTTAAAACTGGCAAAATCCAAGCAGACATTATGAGCTTTGACGAATACAATGATGATGTTAATAAGACATTCGGTGCACATGCTTGGGATGCTACTGTTGGAGTAGCAAAAGACTTTGCAAAAGCTGCATCAAATATGGGGGTTTCTAAAACAACCACAACCAATGCTACTGTAACTGGTGCAAATACATATAAAGCTTCAAACTATACAACTGGTACTGCAACAACAAGTTCTACCACATATAGTGCGAAACCTAATATGGGTATGGGTTATGGTGGAAGAGGTAATATACCATTTTATTCACAAAAAGACCCTAGATGGAGCATGATGCCTTATGAACAAGGTGGTTATGGCGAAACTATGGGTAATGCAGGTTGTGGACCTGCTGCATTTGCGATGGCTGCTTCTGGAGCCGGAGCTAAAATTGACCCAGTTCAATCTGCTATGTTGATGAAATCGGTTGGTGCTAGAGACCATACTGGAACTAACTGGAATGGAATTAACGCTGCTGCAGGAAGAATTGGACTTAACTCAGTAATGAGTAGAAACCCATCTACACAATTTGTAGATTCGCAGTTAGCTGCTGGTAAACCAGTAATTCTTTCTGGTCGTTCTGGTGGATATGGTGAAAATACTCCATTTACTTCACAAGGGCATTATGTCGTAGCAACTGGTAAAGATTCCAATGGTAATTATATCATTAACGACCCTAACTATAGGGGAGGACAATCAAGACGTTATAACAAACGTGATATTATGAGAGAAACTGGAGCCGCTTGGGGCTTTGGTGGACGCGGTTTAGCTGGTGAAGGAAACGGAGCTATAGATAGAAAAGAATACAATAAAATTGTAGAAAAAGAAAGAAATCTTGAAAAATGGATTAGTATCTGTAGAGCAGTTAAACAAATTATTGCAAACTATGGTGTAGGGTATAGTACTTCAAATCATGTAGATGTAACACTGGATGGAAAAACCGTTAAGAACAGAACCGACTGTTCCGGATATGTTTGTACATGTCTTAACTTCTATGGTATTGATAATCCGGGTTGGATGAAGTTTACAGATATGAGTAACTCTACATTATTAAATGCTGGTTTTGCACCACAAAGATTCCAATCATTCGATGGGCTTAAAGAAGGTGATATTGTTGCCAACCCTAAACATGTAATGATTTTTGCATATACACAAAATGGAAAACGTTTCTATTATAACTGCGGAAGTGATAATAGTAACAACAGTCCAACACCAACAGATTATACATCATTCAACCCTACAGTTATCTGGAAACCAGGTGCTGAAGGTGCTGCTGCTATTTCTAATGTAGTAGGTGGCGAAATGGGTGATGTGAGCTATGGAGCAAATAGTGGAACAAATAGTACGACAAGTACCGGTTCTTCTGCACTTGGATTCTTTGGAAAGATTTCCACATTCTTCTCTGAACTTGGAAATAGGGCAATTGAAGGTATCACAACTGGAAATTGGAATATGGACTGGTCTGGAGTATTTGATAGTGGAGCCACTTCTGGTGGAGCTTATACAGGTTCTTCATGGAATGGTACATCTACAGGAATAAATCCTTCTGCAGCAAAAGGTGTTGTAACCGGTAGTGCTGATGAAAAAGAATTATTTGAGAAATTAACCAGTAGTGCTTTCGGTCTTACAAAAGCTGGAGCTTCTGGACTTATGGGTAATCTTTATGCAGAATCTGGTCTTAAACCAAATAATATGGAAAACTCATACGAATCTAAATTAGGATTAAATGACATTACCTACACCAATGCGGTAGATAATGGAAGTTATACTAACTTTGTTAATGACAGAGTTGGTTATGGATTGGCTCAGTGGACATCTGCTGGTAGAAAACAAGGATTGATTGATCTTGCTAGAAGAAAAGGTCATTCTATCTCTAGCACAGATGTACAAACAGAACACTTGATAAATGAACTTAAGTCCAGTTATAAGAAAACATACGGCATTCTTACTACAACAAATAATGTACGTGAAGCATCCGATATAGTTCTTCATGACTTTGAAAGACCTGCAGATCAATCTGCAGCAATGGAAGAAAGACGAGCTTCTAATGGTATGGCATATTATGAAAAATATGCTAATATGTCTGATACAAATACTGATATGACAAAGAAAGATTTCATCAATACTATCGAAGCCGATAAGGCTACTGGTGGTTATGGGGATTCTGTTTATACAAGTATCAATAATCCTAATAAAAATACATTAAAATACCAAGAAGGTGGACACGGTACTGCTAACGATGAAAGTGTTATAGTTTATCTTAAACAAATCCTTCAAGTACTGGGAGAATCTTCTGATAAGTTAAATGCATTGAATTATTTGAAAAACATCAGTAATTCAGCGGGAGGTAGAGGAGGAAATGTGACTAATAATACATTTATTGGTCAAAAGAACCCATCTCCAGTAAAGCATAGTGAACCTATCCCAATTCCAAAAACAGATTCTGCTAAATATACAATCGCTCAAAAGATTGCAAGAGGTGGTTTATAAAAGTACGGAATTGAACATTTAGAAAAACAAATTCATAAGAGAGTCCAACAACTCTCTTATGAATTTTTTGTCAGACGGGGTGAAAAACTATGGCTGATTATAAAACCAATGTCAGTAATGACAAACGAGCGATGATTAGTAATAACATGCGTTTGTTTGGATTACCATTTCAATTTATAGAATCGGTTGACCCCAGAATTGAATCTGTGTCAAAAATAATTGGAACTAACTTTGTAGAAAGAATTATTTCTGATGCTCCTACTGTTATGATTATTCCGGGTAAAGCAGTATTTTTACCAAATGCATCAAATAAGCAAGGAACTGCTCATGCATTATTAGCCGCTGCCCATGGTTCGGTAAGATCATTAACAAATGCATTGGAAGTTCAAAAAGATAAGCATATCAGATATTATGATTTTGAAGAGTCATATAATGAATATATTAAATATGTAAATATTATGTGTCGTACAGTTGCTGGTTTCTTAGAGATCACAGAAACTATTCAAGAAGGAAAAAATACGGTATCTTTTCAAAGTTATAACTGGAAAAATTACCGTTGGTCATCTGACCAATATTCTTCTGCGGCAGGTTCTGTAATTCAGAGCGCATGGAGTGCAACTGTCGGTAGTGCTATCGATTTGGCTCGTGGTGTGTGGGGTGGATTGAAAGGTTCTGTAGTCCATGCAGTTAGTTTAGATGGTGGAGGAGATGGAGATAGAGGAATTACAGGAACAAATAACTTTGTTCAGTTTTATATCGACCCTTCCAGTGGATCTTCTCATAATATGAGTAACTCAGTTTCTCAATCGCAGATTAAATCAAGTCTGGATTCGGCTAGTGCAACCGTTAAAGAATTCCAATTTGTTGCTAACTCTGCTGGTATTCAAATGCCAGAACAGATGGAACAAATGACAGAAAGTGGATTAGATGCCTTAACTGCAAGTTTAGGTGGTGGAGATGGTCCTTTTGGTACAGTAATATCACAGTTACTTGGAGCTGGTAAAAGTGTGGTTAAAGGTGAAAATATCATCTTACCAGAAATCTATCAGAGTTCTTCAAGTGATATGGATTATACTATTGATATTCATCTTCGTTCTCCATATGGAAATAAATATTCTGTATATATGGAAGTATTAGTTCCACTTTTACATTTAATTGCACTCACAGTTCCAAAACAGGCTACTGCAAATACATTTGGTTCTCCATTCTTAGTAAAGGCGTATTGTCCTGGTGTATTTAATATTAACCTTGGAATTATTGAATCTATGAGTATTTCAAGACCAGCATCTGAAGATTGCTATTCAGTGGATGGTCTTCCAACAGAAGTTGATGTACAGCTTCGTATAAAAGATTTATACCATGATTTGTCAATCAGTTCTACAAATGATAGAGCATTATTTGTTAATAATACTTCATTGATTGATTATCTTGCCACATTATCAGGTTTGGATTTAATTCAACCACAGATTGATACTAAATTAAACATGATAATTGCTAATTTTGGTGCAGGGATGCGAGATATTGATGATAACGTAGAATCTTTGATTTTTGACAAAATCGAAAGAACCTTTAGTGGGTTTATTACACTTTAAAGGAAAAAATAAAATTATGAAAATGGAAACAGAGTATAAACAGGAGTACGGCAGTATTCCAAGAAATCGTTCGGAACGAATTGATGAGTTTATTAAAACTCATAACTTAGGAAAGTTTAAAATCTCTATCTTTGATGAGATTAAAAGAATCAATTCGATTCCATGGAAAGAAGAAAAGTTTATTATTTACCTTTTACCGAAAGGAACGCCAAGACCTAGGTCTACATCCAGAGGTTCTTTTTTCTATGTGAAAGGAGCAAAAGATAATAAGACTTTTTTTAAGAAGCAGCTTATGAATATGGAAGATTTACCATATATTACAACAGCATGTGAGTTTGAATGTAATTCCTACTTTCCAATTCCAAAAGGAATGAAAGCAATAGAGCAGCTCCTTGCTGAATATGGATTTGTTAGACCAATTAGTAAACCTGATTGGGATAATTTAGGAAAGACTTATTCTGATATGATTCAAGATATTATATTAGATGATGATGCTTTCATTATTGACGGGGCTTCCAGAAAATATTATAGTTGGAAACCGAGAATCGAAATCACTATCAAATATATGACAGATTACGATTCTAGTTTCAATAAAAATAAAATTCTTAAGAAAGGTAAAAAGTAACTATGGCTCACTTATATGGCTTTTTTAATAATAAAGTGTATAGAATGTCTACAAAGAAAAATGTAGCACCTAAAGTAGTTGAACCATTTCAGTCAACTACATACCTTAGAGAAGATAGCGTTAATCGTTCTATTACGAATGTAATTAAAGTGAATTCTATGGATTACTTCGCTGAAGAACCCAATGATGCTTTATACAATAAACTTATTGGTTTCATTAAAGCATCTAAAATCTCTGGTATTGAAACTTTATTTTACCAATTTAAAATTGGGTTAGATTATCAGATTTGTGATCATAATGGGACTATTATTGATGCTGGTGTAAGATACATTCAGACAGATGCAAATGAAGTTGCTATATTATTAGACCCAGACCCAATGACAAATGCTTTACCATATAGAAAAGCAGAATATGTAAATGAAAAATTTGCAATTTCTAAATTCAGTCCAGTTTCTTATGGTGTGATGGATAAAAAACCTAGAGGAGTTACCTTTAGAATTAATACCATCACCATTTTAGCAAACTTAACTGATATGGGAAGTGAATACTATATTCAGAACTTAGGACCATCTGCACAGGATACTACATTCTGTTATGGTTCTGGTACTATCAATAGTATCAATAATCATTCTATCGTATTATTTGATACTGCAAGTATGGGTATTACAATTCCAGCTCATAAATTACATTATGTCCCAGAAACAATTTATGTGTCTGTAGAAGCACTGCTCAATCAGTTCTGCGCGGTATTTGATGATACAGAAATTTGGGAGATTATCGAAACTTATGGTGGAGAAATGTCTCAGGCACCATCTGATTTCGATATTCCAGATTTCCCAGAATCACCATTTGATCCAGTGGTGGATAGAAAACCTTGCCCTGGAAATTATCCAATGCCACCATATATGCCACATCGACCAGGGCATAAACCGCCATACAAACCTGGACATCATGAAAGACCGTGTCCTCCACCTCCAAGACCATTGGAACCAAGTAAACCACCAAAACCAATTATTCCTGGTGAAAATTGGAATCCGGAAGGTTCTATTGTTCCAAAACCTGACTATAATCAGGACCATGGCGATTTAAATGAGATGGAATGGTGCTTTGCTAGTGAAGCAGACCCGGATCATGAAAAATTTCTTGTTGTATCCGATGAGATGTCTGAATCTGAATTTGATGCAACTACAATGGTTCGTATTGCAGACGTTCTTCCATTTGTTACAGATATACAGATTGGAGATTATGTAAAAAAATCAGATGTTCTGTATTGGTAAATTAAGTTTGAAATAACAAAAAAAATAAGTAGGAAGTATTCTACTATAAATATTCCAAGTATTACATTTTTAAAAGTTTTGAATGATCAAATATAAATCTGTAATACCTCCAAAACGAACATAAATTGACAGGTAAAAGAAGGTAGTGACGTTGTCACTACCTTCGCTTATCCAATCATTCAATATAATTTCTTCAGTTGGGTTAGAGATACAATATCTCTAACCCGAAATATTTATTCAATTCCTCGAATTTCTCTTCTTTTCTTACCACCATTATCGGTACCATAAATTTCACTCATATTAGGAACTTTGCTCATGAGCAATGGATCGATATATGATGTACCAGTTCTTTCAGTAACAATTTCATCACTAAGTAACTGACGTTTGATATATTGTACAGATAATCCAAGACCTGGAGATTTATTATCTTCCAATGCTTTTCTTACTGTAATGATTGTATATGGTTCTAATTTAGTTCTTGTAAAATCAGGTCTATCGTATGTATTGATATCACTACGAACTAAACGGTTGATAATACATTCTCCTGCTAAGCTAGATGCTTTGATTCCGGATTCTACCAACAACTCTACAAATCTCTGTGTTACTTCAGATATTGTCTGAGGTTCACCATCTTTTCTATTTCTATTGAGAAGGTGCATCATAGAGTACAATGGTTTAGTCAATTCATTGTTAAGAATATCCATTTCTAAGATTTTAACAGAGTCGTCCAAATCTTTAAATTTGATATATCCACGACTCTTACTCATAAGAGCTAATGCTTCATCAGTAATAAAGATTTCTTTACCCTCATTTTCTAATTGAATCTTATCCATTTCACCAGTTTCCATGTCAACCACATAGAAAATTCCACCGGCAATGAATGTATTATAACCATTCTGAGAGTCGAACTCATCTACTTTCTCAATTACATTTGTTGGAATGTAAATTGCATATTTGTTGATATCTTCAACTTCATCATTTTCATCTACATTTGGATACACTTCTCCAGATGATAATGTAAAGTATTTGTCAAAGGCATCGTTGAATCGCAAAACTTCTGATTTTGTTGTAAGAAGATGTTTTGAGGAAAGAACGTTTTGCTCTAATTCTTTTGTCACTTCTTCTGATTCAAAACCTGCAGCACCAGCAGCAATATCATAATTAAGACCAGCAGTTCTACCAAAACATTTAGCACATACATGGTCTCCAAGAGCACATGTTACTGGAGAACGTAACCAAATAGTTTCTCCAACTAAATGCTTATCTTTCTTAGCATTAAGAAGCTGCAATTCATCATCACCATCTAATTTATAGTAACGATTATTAAACTTCTTAAGAATCTTTTTATTTGAAATATGAATTGGTAACAAATGTTTTGTATCACAGTCTGATATTGTTGTTGATAACTTAAGCGTCTTTGCTAACTGAAGAACCAGCTTACCAAAGTTTCCTGCAAGACCCATAACTGTCTTATTTAAGATAAGAGATTTTCTTGCAGCGGAAGCATCAATATATACATAAGATGGTCTATCAAGTCCTCTAATAAGTGTAGAGTTTTCAATAGCTACTGGCATAATAACACCATCTAATGTAGGTTTTAATCCTTGGGCAATTGTAAATTCTGCGAACTGTTTCGTTAATATTAATACGAAGTCGTTACTTTCGTACAAGTTATTTCTAACTTCTTTATATTCCTATAAAGACTAGACTATATCACTATCCTATTATTCATTACAAGTAATAGGATACCTCCCATTTCGAACCCACTTGAGTTCTACTCTACTAAGTTCTTTATAAATTATTCATTTATAAATCTTTTCGATAGTCGTTGAACCATTATTTTGGCTGCTGATTGTCCAATGAAAGAGTTTCCAGCAATTAAAGAGGTTTAAGCAGCATACATTTCTGTATGAGAGCACATTGTTTTATGCTTAATTCCAGTTCTCGCTTTCAATATAGTACCAATTGGATTACCCGGATCATTTTTATATATCTCCAATTCTTCTTCCAAATATCTATCTATTGTATCTTCAATTTCATGTGGTGGCATGGATTCAGGGAATCTACATTCCATAATCTCTTTTACCCTGGGGTACTTCTGATACATATCCGTAAACGTGAAATATGAGAAATTGAGATTCATAATTAACGAGAAATCCAATGAGATACCACGCAATCTATTACAAACATCAGATACAGATTGGTTAATAGTGATTTCTTTTACATTGAAATCTCGAAGAGTCATAATAATTTTTTCATTAATCCATGGGTCCAAATCATATTCAGGTTCTAACATAAATTTTGTTCCATCCATGACATATTTATCATTTAAGAACTTAATTGAATTTACGTGAACGAATGGCTCCCATAATATTAAGTTAATTATAAAGTGTCTAAGCTGAACCGTATAGGTTTGTTTGTCATCGCTATAGAACTTAAATGTAACAGGATATTCTCGACATTCTTTTTTCTCGATACATCCTTTAATAATTGAGTACATCTTCTGAAAGAAATCTTCATAAATTTCAATCGTTGTCATATAGTACTCCAATGTGTAACAACTCTGAATGAGCTGTCCCAGATCATAAGTATTTTCAATGACTGGGATTTCATAAGTTTGTTGTTTTCCCATTTCTATTGACTCCTTTATTTTGTTTTACATAATATGTGAAGAAAAACTTTAATAGTTATCCTCCACATATTCTACCGCTTTACGATGACCTACAATCATATCTTGTCTTGTATCATAAAAATCGATATAAATTGGATTAGGTAATTCTTCGCTATTTAAGATAGGGTATGCCCTAGTCCAATAATCATGGTCACGGTTTTCATAGTCTCTTATTGACTTTATTTTATAATAATTACCGGCATTTGTTTCCACTATTTCAATAATGTCTTCCCCAATAATTAATGGTACGAATAAGCAATTTGTTTTTAATTGTTTACCCATAAATCGCCCTTTCACGAATCAGACGAAGGTATCTTTAAACAAATCCACAAATAAAGAAAATACATCTAGTTCTATTTCATGATGAGGATTTACTAGATATAGGAAATTCTCAATAGATTTTCTATATTTCTTTTTAAATCCAACTTTTTGCAATAATAGTAAATATTTATTACATTTCTCCTGAATATTTTCTAGTTCACAGTCCACCATATAATCCTCTCCAGTAGTAGCCATAATACAGACATAATCTTTTTCTTTCGAGCTATTTTGATATGGGAATTCGTGTAATTTATAATTTTTATTTGCGAATCGAAAAATTTTACTTTCTTCGTCTGATTCGATTTTTATTTCTTTTAATTTAAACCGATTAGCATTTCTTTCTTGTAAAAATCTTTCCACATAATCCAGATTTTCTGAATATGCGTATAATGACTTATCGTCTTTTTTATACAATACATAAAACTTAGTCATTACGCAAATATTCTGATTGGAAAGTGTGATCTTCGTGTGCTAATCGGTCGATAGTCTCACTATCAAAGTATAGGTGCAATCGTTTTCTTTTTCTTAAATCTTTAACAGCTTTCTTAATTGCTTTTTTCTTTTTCTTGTACTGCTTTTGTGTCATTCCTTCGAAGAATAAATACTTGTCAACATACCCCATATATTCCTCAATTTGGTCTGCCAACTTGTCGATCTTTTCTGGTTTAATGAGTTGGATAATTTCGTCATTATCATACTCGAAATCTTCATTGTATTTTCTGCTCATTTTTCTGTGTTCCTTTCTTAAGATTTAAAGTTTTATTATACTTCTAAATAATAATATATGGTTAAAGAGAAATTCTCAAATAAAGTATATACGAAATTTTAAGTGATATATTATACTTTTAAACAACTAAATAGCGCTCCGTAAATATAAATAATCGGAGGCGGAACTTGATAATGGTTCTAAAATATTATCAATACTACAAGAGAGGGCATAGACAATTTTGTCTATGGAAGGTAAAACAAAATGTCAAAAACAACATTAGAACAGTATGGAGGAACTATTATGGAATCCGTTCCAGAAGCAACAGATGTAATTGTAGAAAAGTGCTTAAAGCAGTTAGTATATAATATCAAAGATACTTCAGAAGTATTTCTTAATTTCTGTTTACTGTATCTTGAAGAGAAGATGCCTTTAAAAGATATTCCTGAAAAAATGGGAATTTCAAAATTAATGGCATCTGCTTGGGCTGCTGATATTATTGGGACGGTTAAGAATATGACTGTTGGATACAAGCGTAAACCTGAACTTGATAAGAAGGAAGTGTTATTAGATGAACGTCCTTCTAAGTGTAACGTCCATCCAAAGATTTATGGAATGGATATTTTTGATTATGCAAAACAGTTTAATGCTGATTATATGGATATGTACACAGGTACAATTTACCATATTCAGGATTACAATCATGCTAAGCGTATGGGTATGCCTAATTTTGGAATTAGGGTATCACAGGACGGAAATACTTTAGGATATATCAGGGAGTAGTAACGAGAAATGAAAAACCTTGATAGAGAAACACGTGAGTGGCTTATATTTGGATTCTATATGTTATGTTTATTTGCTGGAGCATTTATTGCTCTTGCAAGTTTAGAATCTTGTACAAAATATGCCACTGACAAAAAAGAAGAAACTCATTACACCACTATAGAGACAACTCGTTTATATCAGGTTCTCGATATGTGGATTTCCGACGACATGTCTGTAGGAGTCAGAACAAAAGATTCCACAGGTGCTTGGCTAGAAGTAGACGCTGTCGGAGCTCATCAAGTCTACTTACATGATGGTGATACTGTCTTAGTAGTAATAGGTTGGATTGATATTGGATCTGTTCATGATGGTGTCAAAGAAAAATATCTCTATGTAAATAGAGATGAATACATGAAGTATTTAGAAAGGAGAGAAAGACCAGAATGGCTACCGTAATTGTTAAACGTTCAGGAAAGAAAAAGAAGAAGGAAACTTCTCCTCCTATAAATACAAAATTAATTAAAAAAATAGAAGGAAAGATAAGAGGAATGGATAGCGATGCATTTCACCACTATCTAAATTCAAATACATCAATCTTTGATTAACGTGAAAAGTCCCTAGAAGCAATTTTTGCTTCTAGGGTTTCTTTTTTTATTATCTCAAAAGAAAAAGGTTAAGCAAATCTTAACACTTCGCGTAGTGGAATCTTAACCGAGTTTCTTAGCCGCATCTGCGATAGTAGCTGCTTTGGATTTACGTAATCTGATGATATATTCTTTTGCTTTTTTCATAGCAGACTGTTTATATCTCTGACGTAATACAGCTTTTAATTTTCTTCTCATTTCCTGTACTTTTGCAAGTTTGAAGTATACTGGGTCATTTTTTGCACGAGCAATAGCCTGTACACAAATTTCAAATAACTGATTTGTTCTTGCTTCTTTTGTGAACCGAACCTGATTCTGAGCATAGAATTTTGCTTCTGTAAATAAATCTCCACCGATACCACCGAAGTTATCTTTAGTTCCTTCCAAAGCAAATCCTTCAGAAACAGCGATATCCCAATCACCGGATTCTAAGAATTCCGCAACAGATTCTGTTGTAAGAACTTCTTTTAAGATTACAGGAGTAGCCGCAATATTAATAATAGAATCAGCTTCTGCTTCTTCTTCTGGAGTAAGTTCAAAAGAATCAGGTTTTTCTAAATCATCATCAAAACCGCCTTCGTTACCCCCTTCGATTCCTGGTAAGTCAATATTGTCTATATCATTTACACCTTCAGTAACTGCACCCTCAACAACAGGTGTTGCTACAGATGCAGAAGGAAGGTCTTCTCTCAATCTATCTAAAAAGCTCATGATAAATTCTTCCTTTCTTATTTAGATTATCTCTAATTAAATTAATGTTTTTAGATTAAAAGTTATTAAAACTTGATAAAATATATGACTGACTTACCACCGCAAGTCAGTCTATATTAGATATAATTTCAGGAGTCATTCTATATGGACATTATCCAAACAAAATTATGTCAATAAAAACAAATTAACTGGAATATTCATATGGTTTTGAAACCATTCATTTACCAATATGTTAAATAGAATTCGTTTTATTATTTTTTATTATAGAGAATACTATAAATTAATTTGAAATAATTTGGGAATTAAACTAAAATTATAATGATATATTATTTTAGTGAAATGAATCAAAGTTATTTCATACTAAAAGAGAAAGGAGACATTACAATGTCAAGAAAAGCAAATCCTGTTAAGGCTGTAAAAAAGTCTTACAGAAAAGTGACAAAAGCTGTAGGGTTAAGTCATAGAGAATCTAGGGCATTCGCAAGAGAACTTGGTGATATCGGACATGACGTAACTGTAAATGTGGCAACAGAATATGCTATCAGAGCTATTGATAATATTGCCTGTTTCACATTATGTGCAGCATCTGGAGTTGTTGCTGGGGTAAAATCTGCTTCCAGACGTGTAAAAAAACTTCAGAATAAAAAAGTGAACTTTGATGTTGATATTGACATCGTTGAAGATCATGATTGCAGTTCTAATGAAGAACCTACAGATGTAAACTAACATAAGAAGATAGTGAGAGTGTGATAAATACTCTCACTATCAAATTTAACACAAAAAAGAAAGAGGTAAGTAAATAATGAAAAAATTAGAAGTGATGAAAAAAACAGGAATAAAAGTTTGGAATCATATTAAAGAGAATAAAACGGCTTATATCATTGGATTGGTTGTGACATACATTGGCTATCACATCATTAAGATGTTAAGCGATAAAGGGTTAGATAAGGAAGGAAAACCATACTATGAAAACTTTGATGACCCAGTTGATGATTTAGAAAACAAGGAGGGAGAATAATATGTCAGCTAAATCAAGAAGAGAAAAAAGAGAACGTCAGGAAAAAATAATGTATGCAGGCATTGCTGCTGGAGCTGTTGCACTTGCAGGAGGAATTGGTGGTGTTATTGCAGCTGGTAAAAAGAAATCCAAAAAGTCTGATAACTTAGAGGATATTAAAGCCGGTGAAGAAGTCACTGATTCACCAGTGGAAGAATAAAATAAAGGGTTGTGGATAATTCCACAACCCTAATTCTTTTTTTTTAAATTAGTAGTTAGTTCTTTCCATTAAAGCACCCATTCTCATAAAGTCTTCTTCACTCATAACGTTTGCTTCAACTGCTTCTAACATATAATCCATAATATCGTCTGCAGTAGCTGCACGACCTTTATTAATAGATACTTTTTCAAAGATTTCTTCTACAGATTCTTTTACAGGTTTTTCTTCTTTTGTTGGTTCTTCACCCTCGGTTTCACCTTCACCTTCACATTCTTCAGCTACAGGTTCTTCAGCAGGAGCTTCTTTTTTCATACCATCTGCAATCATCTGGTCGAATTTTTCAGCCATTGCTTTTTCTTCATCTGTTAATTTACATTTTAATGATTCTAATTTTTCAACGATACTACAGTCAGCACCTTCTGTAACAGCTTCTGCTTCCGCATTATCTTTCATTTCTTTTACTTCTTTTGCTTCATCAATGTCTTTCTTGATTTCTGCTTTCGCTTCTTCATTACCTTCTTTAGCAGCTTCAATGTAAGCCATAACCATAGCAGGAATATCTTCTGGCTGAGGACCTTCAAACATGAAATCATCCTGTGCAAGTTCCATAAGAACTTCATGCTGTCTCATATTGATTAATCCAACATTGAAAGATTCTTCTACAAATTCTACAAAATGATCACGTTTTACATTTAACTTTTCAGCAACTGCTTCTAAGTAAGCATCCATTCTTTCTACCGCTGGAGTAACACTTTCAATTACAGTGAGCATATAATCTCTCATATTGTCAGTGATTTTACCTGCAGCATTTTCTTCAAAAATATCAAGTTTCATTGATTTAATATCAGTCATAGAAAACATAGTATTTTCAACTCCTTCTTTATAAACAATTTTTCCTCTTTTTAAAGCGTCTGGATTTACACTGCATCCGAGACGTCTTAATTCGGAAACTGTATCATCTATTTTTGATTTTAAGGAACCATGGTATTTCACTCTCCCTTTTAACTGAGTGCCTGTCTCAGCCTTGCGGTTAGAATCAATTCCTGTTCCACCAACCATTCTATATTCATTAACTAATTCCGCTAATGTAGTTTTTAATTCCCTAATTCTATCTTTCACCTCAGAAGTATTGCGTTTTTCTAATTCTTTAGCAGTTCGTCTATCTTCTTTCTTATTAGTGAAAGAATAATTATTAATACTTCTAGTTCTAGAAGTTGTGATATTGAATTTACTCATATCATTTTTATTAAATAAACCCATGAATATTTCCTCCTTAGAAAGAGCTTAAGAAGTCAACAACTTCATGTCTTGTTTTTGGAGACATATTTGCATAGATAGTATTGTCTTTATCTTTGATAATAACATGATTTAATCCATTATCAAATCCAACGATATCATCCATAGACAAATCAAATGCTTCCATAATGACTTGAGTATTAACATCTTTATTTCCAGCATATTCTAAAATTTCTTTTAGAGGAATTAAAATATCCTGAGTATAATTATCACGAATATCATTTGCAAAATTTCCGGAATGGAAACCTGCAGATTCCATAGTAATGAGAGCTTCGGATTTCTTAATAAATTTTGGTTTACCTTCCATATTTGCGTCATGATGACTAGGGTATAAAACCCAATCATAGGTAATTAACTTACGAACGACAACATAAGGTTCACCATTAATATTTTGAATACCGGCAATAGCTCTACAACTAAAGGAAGGAATAAGACCCTGAATGATTTCATTATAAAATCCTCTTCCTGCTTCAGTACCAGATGCAGTTTGAATTGTGGCTCTTAAGATATCACCTTTTACTTCAGGACGTAAGATTTTATGTGAACGTCTTGACATTTCAATTGCCTGAATACGTTCACTAGATAAATCTTTGTCTTTGTACTGACAATAAGGATGATCCATTTCACCGTACCATGCATTAGTTCTTAACATGGTAATGATTCTTTCAGCCTTTAACATTTCGTCTATATTTGGACCCCAGTATTTTCGCTGATTTCTGTTTAAACAACGAAATGTCTGGAGGATGGTTTCAAACTCTGCATAGTTAGTACCTGCTTTATCATGGTATGTAAGATTAGTGATAATATTATCTTCAGGAGATACCTGTTCTGCAATATACATAAGACCAATATTATCACCGGGCATTTTTTGATAGCCAAATTGTGTATTGCAACGATTTAAAGCTACTCCACTCATTATGCATATACCACCTTTCTTAGTCTTTACTGATTAAATTATTGTTTTCTTTTGTATTTTATCGATAAAATGTTAATATATTATATTATAGTATACAAAAGATAAAATACATACTATCACGATAAATTCTATAGGGTAAATGTAATGGGTTTATACTATAGATAAAAAAGAAACCAATAACGAATTCTTAAATATATTTTAATCTTTAATGGATTAAGTAACAATAAATATTGTGAAATGGTGGTGCTATATGCACCACCTGTGTATAACCCAAACGGTTATAGAAAGGAGAGACAAATGAGAACACAATTTGAAATTGAACAAAGAATCACATCATTAGAAATGGAGATAGCTGATTATGATGCTAAATATAATGAGTTGCTAACTTCAATGAAATCAATTCCATCTGGATATGAACAGTCAAGTGCTTTATTAATAGCACATTCATATTTAGATGCAATACACACTAAGCCGTATGAACTTAAAGGTTTATATTTTGCATTAGGAAAAGATTATACTCTAAAATACAAATAAAATAAAGGAGATGACAAAATGAAACTAAAGATTTTCATTGCTCAGAAAATGAACAACATGCGTAAAACTAATGTAATGATGGAGAGAAAATTTGTTGAGGATGATTTGAGAAAACTTTATCCAACAGTAGATATTGAAATCATCGATAATTACTCACATCCAGAAGCACCAGAAAATGCAGGTCGCTTGTGGCATTTAGGAAAGAGTATTCAGCAGTTAGAAGAAGCAGATTATATTGTATTTGCAAATACTTGTTGGCTATTCTCTAAAGGATGTTTCATCGAGAAAGTGATTTCTAAGGTATATGGTATTCCAACCATTAACCTAAAGAGAGAAAAAAGAAAAAGACTAAAATAAAGAAATTGAAACTGTATACTTCGGTATACAGTTTCTTTTTTATGTTTTTACTCACATATTAGTAAAGTTAAAGTATTTTCTTTTTTGTAATATATCTTTAAATTTTAGATTTAGAGATATATTATTTTTATGTGTATAACGCATAAAAATATAATTGAAAGGAGTAAATTTATAATGGGCAAAAAGAGAGCTGAAGTAAAACGTCTTAATTTTGACGTAGAAGCTTATAATGATGTCATTAATGGTAGAGGGTTCTTTGTTGTAGATCCGCCAGAAGTAGATATCGATGAGACCAGAAAGAAAGCTTTGTATGGTCCGCAATCGCCATTATATGGAAGCACCTTCTCTGATGAGCAGTCCTTCCAAGAACGTTACCGTTGTAAATGCGGTGAGTTCAAAGGAACTATCTTTGAGGGGGAAACATGTCCGAAATGTAATACAAAAATCGAATTTCGTGATGTAGACCCTTACATGACAGGATGGATTCCTCTTGGTGCTAAGAAAATTATCGCACCACATTACTACCGTATTTTACAACAAGCTATCGGTAGAGAAGTTTTCCCAGAAATTATTTTCTTGAAAATGAAAGTAACAAAGAATGGAAGACGAGAAAAATTAACGGAAGAAGAGATGAAAGAATTCGAACCTAAATCTCCATTTTATGGAATTGGGTTAGAAGAATTTAGAGAAAGATATTTTGAGATTATTGATTATTTTAAGAAGTTAAAACCTGCAAAAGCAGAGACTTTTGACCGTCTTAGAAAAGAGGTAAACTCTGTATTTACATCTCATATTCCTGTATATACCACATTACTTAGACAGCAGTCAGTTACCAGTGAGAACTTCTATTTTACCGGTATTGATAAACAGATTAATACTTGTGTAAACTTAGCAAGAAACTTACGTGATTCGGAAGAAATTGAAACACCAGTTATCTTAAATAGAATTCAGTCCAGAGCAAATGCTATTTGGGAAGCTAACTTTGAGCTTCTTAACACAAAAGATGGATTAATTCGTGATCAGTTGATTGGTGGGTCGCTTAACAGTTGGGTGACCTTAAACCTATCTAACTGCGGGAACGTATTGAAAGGGATTAATTACCAAATCATATCAGTAATGAATATGATGGCAAAGAGTAACTACCTTTGGTATGGTAAAAAGATTAATCACTAATATAATCCGCAACGAAGACTCTTTCATTAGAGTAACGCTCAACGACTATCGAAAGACTATTTTTATTAAAATAGAATCGAGTAGAGTAGGAGAAATCCGAAACGGTAGGCAATCTAAATATTAGATTGAAGATATAGTCTAAATATGCAACTTTACAGCACGCAATGTCATTGTTCCCGATTGATCAAACGTAGGTCGGGATTAAACCTCTTTAATTGCGGGAACGAATTTTATAATAATACTTACTAAATTATGATAGTGATATTATAATGGCAATGGGTAATTCCAAAGGTATAGTAAAAAAAGTATTATTTTAATCAATCCGCAGCTAAGCTTCTTGATTTAAATATAATATAAATGGAGGTGATTTATTGAATGAATTTGAATTAAAAGTCAATTTAGAATTGTATTCATTAAATGATTTGGATTTAGAGATTTGGAAAAATATAAATCAAGAAGAAAGTTCAACGACTATCGAAAACATAGTGTAAGAGAAATACTTATATGAAGAAGTGAGTAGAGTAGGAGAAATCCGAAACGGGAGGTATTGTATATCTGGTAATAGGATATACTTTAAAGATATAGTCTAATAATAATTTATTATTATTGCCATCATTAAAAGATAACCAAGTAGATTTGGGTTATAGCTGTTTTTATGTAATGTTTAAATTAAAGATTATCCATTATCTTATGAAGATTCATGATATTTCATTAGCGCAGGCTAATAGTATTTGGGAGGAAGGATATTCTTTCGATCAAAGAATTTATGAAATCATGAAAATGATTATTGAGATTGAAAAGCCATCTGTTGTAATCAACAGAAATCCCACACTCAATTACTATTCAATCATTTTAATGGATATACGTCAGGTAAAACCTGATAAGGATTGCTATACATTAGCAGTTCCATTAAGTATATTACCTGGGTAAACAAATCTGCAATTGCTCAGGTTAAACCTCTTTAACTGTCTGGAAGTTATCAATACATATAAGTTACTAAACTAAGTAGAAATATATTAGTGATAGTGAAAATATTTATATGTGATATAATCAGCAGCGAAGATTCTTTAAGTAGAATAACGTTCAACGACTATCGAAAAGATGTATATGTGAATAACGTATATAGAACTTAGTAGAGTAGGAGAAATCCGAAACGGGAGGTATTAAGTATCTTGTAATGAGATATTTAGTAAAGATATAGTCTAATAAAATATTTATTGTAAATGCAGACTTCGATAAACCCGAAAGTCTCTGTCGAAGTAAAACTTCTTTAATTGCTGGGAACTCTTTAAATAGACAATCAGCAGCGAAGCTCTTAATAGAGAACGTTCAACGACTAGCTTTTATAGCGTAGGATACTATAAAATCTTTTAGTATTCGAAATGGGGAGCAACGAAAGTTGAAGATATAGTCTGATACCTTTAGGAATAAAGGAAAGTGAATTCTAGATAAGAATTGTAAACGTAACGGGAGACATTTTAAATATCATTGGAATTATGGACCCTGCTATCAAACATATGTTTAGAAAGTTTAATCCTATTAAATATATGATTACATCAAGAGATAGTGGATTACTCAATGATTATTTTGCAGTAACAAAAGGTCAGAAGATTGACTTATTCAACTTCTGTCATATGTAAAAACTTTTATTAGTGTACTAGGTATTTATCTAGTACACTAATATTTTTTGAAGAAGGTGATATAAATTATGACAACAGAATTAGTACCAATGGAATTCTTAACTAGAATAAAATTAAAACTACTAGTAAATTATATGAACTATGTAAGTATTCATCACACATATCAATTTACCAATAAAAATGAAGTTACTATTCATCTTGGAAAAGTTGAAATGGGTGTGATTGAAATAATAGTTAGAAAGGACGAATGATTATGATTGGAAAATATCAAGTAGCACATTTAATAGGATCTACAGAAAATAATGAGACCCGTTTTCGAGATGCTGAAATTACCTTAACTAAAATGGGTTATATTTGTTTTAGACCAGTAATCTATAATCTTGATAGGTATTTAAGATGTAAAGATTTGATTGATGATATGTGTAAAGAGAAACTTTTATTATGTGATATTTGTGTCGTAGTAACGCCTGAAAAAATAGGAGACTCTACAAAACAAATGATTCAACAAGCTATTGAACTTGGAAAGCCGGTATATAAATTCACACGAGGAATATTACAATTATTTCAGGAAGAAGAATTGAATAGTAAAGTAATCAAATTTAAACCTGTAGAAATTAATTCTATAGATGCTGCTTATAATCTTATAAAGTTATATACAGAAAAACGAGATGAAACAAATTTGGATACCAGGACACTGACAATAACATTACAAAGGAGCAGAACAAATCCATCATTTTGTAAAGGGAAGTTTTTAGTTGATTTGGATAGTGGTAAAGTTATCCAAACGGAAAGTGAGGCGAATGAAAAATGAGTAGAATGAAACAAATTACTAGTGGATTAAATAGTGGAGGTATTATTTCTAAATCGAGTAATATCAATATTATCAATAGAAATAAAACTACTGTGGTTTTAAAAGGCGGTGAGATTAAATTGGTAGACAATCGTTACGATTTTCAATATTTAATTTCCAGTGAACTTAAAAAATCTATTATTGCAAGTTTAGCCGATGGTTCAAATTTTACATACTTAACAAAAGTAAAAGATTATTTTTATGAAATTAGAGAAGAATTGATAAGATCTCAGGAAACATATTCTGAACTAATTGAAAAAGAAGTTCGATATAATACTATAGATGCTGCAAAAGTATACGCAGAAAAGAAACTTATTGAAGCTATTACTGATGTGGTAGATTTGGTTAATTATTTGGATTATTCTAATGAAGATATCAATCGTTTATTAACAAATCATTATTTACCAAATACAAAATAGATACCAATTCACTATCAAAATAACCATCTTTTAACTAAGGTTTATCTTAGTACTAAATAAGAAAGGTGGGTTATAAATACTATGAAACGAGAAGTACTCCTTGAAAAATGGGAGGATGATAAATATGAAAATTTATATTCTTTAATCCAGATTGACGTGATTTTAAGTCGGTATACAGAATTTTGTAAAGATGGTGGAAGAAGAAATATTACAGTATCTATTGAGGAATTCGCAGAACTTATCCAAGTAATTACAAAAGATATGAGAGGATTTCCCGACAGATTTAATTATATTGAAGAATTGGCAGATGTAACTATCTGTGCTATTTATATGGTTCAAATCTGTGGTCTTAGCTGGGAAAATATTTCCGGTCGTGAAGACCCTGTAATTGCAAATCCATTAGACTGTATTAAATTATTAAATGAAGCACAGTCTAATTTAATTCAATGGTTGGATTCTTCTTGTTGCAAAAGATACTTAGAAGATTCTGTTAAAAACACTACTTCTGTAGTAGAATTTCTGATGAACCGTTGTAAAATCTCTAGAGAAGAGATTAACAAAATGATGTGTATTAAAATCGACAGAATTAATACGGTATTTAAAGAAAGACATCTTATATAGAAAGAGCAGGTAAAGATACACTATGAAAATTATAAGAGACGATGAAGGGTTTACACCTTATTTCTTAGCATGTGAAGTTAGAAGAACTGATCCTTGCTATAAGTTTCTCAGCGAAAGCAAAGGTTCAAAACAATCTATCGTTATTGAGATTGTCGATAGCGATATTGCAGGATTAGTGTTACAACAACTAATGACATCCCCTGAAGCTCATAAGGCTTTAGGATTTAAAGTAAATAAAGTTTATCCAAATGAATCCCCAACTCTAAATAAAGAAGAGTTAAAAAGAGAATTCGCTAAATGGATCGATAATCAATAACTTAATATGGAAGGAATAAAAATATGAAAATAGAATTCAATAAATATGAAAAAGATTTTGAAACTAAATGTAGAAATGGTGAAGTTGAGATTATGCTTATTGATAAGCCGGGTAAATACACCATCGAACTTTTAGTAGAAAAAGAAGAAGATGTTGCAAAAGCAAATACATTTATTATGTCATTAGCTTCCGCTAATAGACATCACAATGAATCTTTCGACGCTATTGGATGTAGCATGTCGCAATTTTATGTAGTACCGGTTATTGCGTGTAGTGAATTAAAAGAGTTACATAGTTCATTATCAAATTATGTAAGAATGCTTGAACAAAAAATAGGAGAAATAAAATGACCGCTTTGGAAAGACTTATGAATGGAGAAGATGAAGGTCTTCAGATAGAAATCGAAAGTTTTGGAATTCGAAGTGAAGAAAGAGATACCACTGGTGATTTCTATAAAATAGATTTAACTTTTGACGGGAATGAATCTTTTTGTATCAGAGCATTTTTGTTTGATCCGAAAAGAGAGATTGAATTAATTGACGTTATGGAAACTTCTTTTGGAAATCCTATCGATATGAGGGATGGAAATTATGAATTAGAAATGAGTATTGATGAGTTCAATGAGAATTGTATTCAGATTGTATCTGACATCATTACCGGGTAAAAGTAATAAAAATATAACGATATATTATTCTATTGAATAGAATACAGAAAGGAGAAACTGAATAATGAGACGAAAAATCGAAACAAATTCTGATGCAGGAGAAGTTAAGAAACCAGCACCAAGAAAACGCAGTACTTCCAAGAAAAGTACTACAACTGAAAAAGAAACTAAAATAGAGGAAATTCCCACTGAAGAGGTAAAGGAAAAAGAAAATAAACCGGATATTTCTGAAATGTCTGTTGCTGATTATTTCAACCTCGTAAAAAGTATGAAAAGAGAGACTGACTCTGAATATGCTCGTAAGATGTTAGAAACTTGCGAAGGAATGATTAAAAGATTTGAAGTTCTTGGTCAGAAAGAGGCATCGAAAAAGGCAGCTCTTGCTGCAAAAGCTTTGACAAAAGACTTAGAGCTTTATGAAAAGGGTATCCGTACTTATATTCATATTGATGATATTACGAAATACATCAAAGAAATGAAAGCTGATAAAAAGAAACCGTTGAAACTTATCGAATTGGAAAACTTTCCACGTATCGTTCCTGATGATGTGGTAGATAAATGGTTACCAGTTCGTGAGTACTTTGATGCAGCATATGTATTATTTACAGATTATACTGAAAATACAGAAGAAAAAAGTACAGTTGCTGCAGCTATGGGAAAACAGTCTACACAGGCTGAAGTAGAGAAAAAGAGAAAGGAAAAAGACCCTATTCTCTTTGGTGCTATAAAAGTCGATCCAGACAGAAACACATTAAAAGGAAACTGTTATGAAAAGATGTATTTCATTGCCGACTGGGTTGATGACTACTGTGATTTAACTTTCGATAAGTTATTAGAGCGGCTTGCAGAAGAAGGTAAAACCGATATGATTCACAATATCGAACCTATTGAGAGTGCAGACGAATTTAGAAAATTCGCTGAACTTTAAGGAGGTATCTTTATGGTAGGAAACTATCCTTTACCACCAGATATTGATTTAACAGAAGATGCCGTATTTCAGGGAAGAGATGGATTTATCACTGCAGAAAATCATAATCTTCCTTGGGAGGAAGATAAACTAGCCAATTTCACATTTCGATATGTGAATGGTAGTTGGGGAAATTTTGAAATCGTCAGTGATGACCTATGGACTTCAAATAGAAATTTTGATAGTGCCTTTACAACACGAGTTATAAACAGTACAGCTACTACAATTACTACAACAAATGGCACTAATCAAAGAGTTTTATCTACATCATCCAATCAATTATATTACAAAACATATTCATTTAATGGATTGGAATCGATGGCATATTGGACGATTGATTCCTATTTTGAGAAATTGGAAGATGTATTCCATAAATATTATACGGAAGCTTTAGGAAAAGAAATATCTCCAGTATATAATAAGTGTCTGCAAGAAATTGACATTAAAGAATTGATTGTACAAAAACAAAGCGATGATATCGAAGTAGTAGATATAACAGAATTGAAAGTTGACTATGAAAAAATAGCTCGCGAATATTTTATAAATAGTACAGTCCTTAGACGAAAAGTAGCATATCAGGAAATCGGTATACCATTTTCTCCATACGAACCGGATAAAGACACACCAGATGATTTAACATCATTCACTGGTTTGGACCATGGTAGATTCTATAAAAACGTTTTACCTTGGGAAGAGAGTGATAGTGGAGAAAATATCTTTCGCATAGAAACAAATGATAGTATAAATACTACCGTTGTTGATACCTCTATTATTTCAGAATCTTTGGAAAGTTTGGTAAATCAGGATGATGTGGAGGTATTTATAGCATGAAAAAGAATAAAATATATGATAATGTGAATAAGAAGCTTGAGAATTCTCAAGCTTCTATTCTTCTTATCGAAGAGATTTCAGAACTCATTACTGAAATCTCTTTAATTATGGCGGATGAAGGTTCTATAGACCATTTAACAGAAGAAATTATTGACGTAGAAATTATGACAAATTTGGTAATGAGGACTTTCAAAATATCCAATAAAGACGTGAATAAATACATGGATAAAATTAGAAAGAAAGAGGATGTAGAAACAAACTTAATACGTCTATCTTTTAATAAAGATGAACTATTTAAAAAATGTATTAAACGTCTATCTGTCTTCCAGAAAACGATATGTAAAAAGAATAGAGGAAGACATAATAAAAAAGATATAGCAGAAGCCATTGCTTCTGTTAATATATCCCTTGAGGTATTGATAGAAATTTGCGACGTGTCTGATAATAGATATGGCAAATGGAGATCAAAGAAACTCAAGAGACTCCAGAAACGGAGTAAGAAAAATAAAATAATTTAATATACAACAAGGAGAAAAGAAAAATGAAAAGAAAAGATCTAATGAAAATGGGAATGTATAACTCTATCAGCGATGCAATTGTAAAAATAGCATCTGCAAATATTATGAGAGTGGTTAATCCGACACTGAATAATGTAAATGCATATATTAATGAAAATATGATGCCTCATTTTACAATCTCAGGACATTATGACAGCTACATTTCTAAAGCATGTGTATCTGTATTAGAAGACAAATATTTGAAGTATAAATACGGTTCTACACTTATTGATGTTGACCCAAGCTTCGCTCTCTGTACAGCATCTATTGAAAGAGTAAAGAGAAAAGTAAGTTGCTTCCCAGAATTGGTTAATAAAACCATCAAACCAGGTATCTTCACATTGGTTATGGATGATGAAGGTTCACGAATGATTATCGTAAAAGAACCTATATTAAATAAAGATGACCGTTCCGCTAATGGTATTCTTGGAAACATTGTCCACTATTCAACTAGTTTCTTCTTTATTGGAAAAAGAAAGAATTACTGGTATAAAAAGATTAGAAGAGAAATTGACGATTTAGTATCTTCTATTTCTAAAGCAAACCAGAATAATGGTTCTGTAAGATACCAGACATTAGCAGCTTCCGGTGAATCCAGTAAAGATATGAAAGTAAAAGACATGGCTCTTTTACAATTTCCAATGAAAGAGCATATCTTAGATAAACTTCAGAGTTTCAGAAATAAAGAATCTATCTATAAAGAATATCAAGTTCCATACAGAAAAGGTATTCTTCTTGGTGGAAAACCTGGTGTTGGAAAAACAGCTTTTGCATTTGCATTAGCAAATCACTTTGAAATGGAATGCGTTTCTGTTAACTTGGATTACTTTGATAAGGCTGACGGTGATGAAGCATTTAAGAATCCAAACACTGTTTATATCATTGATGAAATCGATTCTCAGTTAGTAAACAGAAGTACAACTGATCATTTAGAAATTCAGAAACAAAATACAACATCAAGAAGACTGCTTCAGCTTCTTAGAGCAATGGATAGTATGGACGGTGGTTCCATTGTAGTAGCAACTACAAACTACCCAGAAAGATTAGATCCAGCTTTACTGCGTTCCGGACGTTTCGATATGAATATTAATATGGATGACTTGCCATATGAATATGCAGTAAATATGGTTAAATCTCGTGGATGCGATCCAGATGTTTTACTTGCTGGTAAAGAATTCCCATGCAATCCAGCTCAGCTCGAACAGGAAATCATCGAATATATTCTTAAGACAAATGAAGTTGGTCAGGAAGAAAAGATTTCTTTAGATGAACTTGGTCTTAATGAAGAAATAACAGATAAAGAAGTAGAGCCTAATGTTGAGAAGAAACCTCGTCGTAAAAAATCAAATCAAATTAAGTCTACTATTCCAGGTTTCCCAACTTCATTTGCTGAATTTATGGGTGTTGTAGAAAAAGAAGAACCTAGTGATGAGAAAGAAGAATCTTCCGAAGTTTTCTTTGATGACGAAGAGAATGATGAGATGATTCCAGATAATGGGGAAACGCCAGTAAATGCAGAACCAGTAAATACAGGTAATGATATATCTATGGAAGCAGTGGATGAAGAAGAATAATTAAAATTAATTCCAGTAGTGTTAAATTAACACTACTGGATATTTTTGAGGTTTCTATGAAGATAAAAAAATTAAATATAGTTATTGAGAAGCAGAGTGATAAAGTATTAGATTCCGATAATGAGAAATTGCTTCCAAAAAATAAAAAGACAAAGAATAAAAATACCAAGGAGGGTAATAAGAATGAAGAATCCTAAACATGTCTTTGACATTCAAAAATTAATTAATGGTGAATATAGCTCAAAAGAACTCAGAGATAAATGTGAAGAACTCAAAATGGAACGAGAAGTTGTTAATGCCGTCGGACCATTCTTTAATATATCAATTATAAAGGCATTAAAGAGTAAGCATATTAATAGAGAGGATGCATTATCTTTACTTGCAAATCTCGTGAATATGCGAATTGAAGAATATATGTCAACCGGAGATGCTTCCGAAACAATTGAAAAGTTAGAGCATGATATAAAGCTTATTCGGAACGAATTATCTGAAAAAGATTTGATTATTCTTGCAAGAGATGAACAGATTAGTTCTCTTCAGAATTCTATTGAGGATTTAAGAAAGAAAGTAAAAGAAACATGTGATACTAGTGTATATGAAGATAAAATTAAAAGTCTAGATAGTAGATATAAAAACATGTGGTATCAAAAAAAGAAAGCTGAAAATGAAGTTAAATCCCTCAACACGATTAATTTGAAATTGCAAGATGAATTAAATATGGTTAAAGAAGACTTAGAAGCTATGAAGAAAGCTCAAAAACCAAAAGCTACCCCAAAAAATAAAGAAATCGCAAAATATAACGCACCATATACAGTAACAACAGTATCTATGAATACATCTGAAATATCTAGTGATGGATTAGAAAATGCACCTGCGAAAATAGTAAAAGTTCATTCATTTGAGGCTGCTGAATTTATTAATTTGACTATGGACAATTATGTGAAACGAAATAAAGTTACAGATAATATGGTTTATGATGCTCTTCATTATTATATATTTCACTTTTTAACTTTAGAAGATGATGTATTTAGATATAAAATATTATTAGATATAGAGAAAAAATTAAAACATTCATCTGGAAAGTCTTTAAGAAATCTCCCTATTCCAGAAAAAGTTGAGATGTTGGATAAGTTTAATGATATGATTACTTATATATTAAAAGCAATTGAAAACAAATATGGTATCAGTATCAAAGAAATATTTGAAACCGATTATTGTGTGAACTATGGTGATATTCCGATTCATAAAGAATTTGTAATTTTTATCGTTGGTTCTTTAATGCATTATATACTTGACCCCTGTTACAAAGTTTCTAATTATGATAGAGCAAAATTATATTATAGTGCTGGATACGTAATTATGCAGGCATGTAATTTAGACACCTTAGAATTTATCGGTTATATGAATTTACAAAAAATTTGCGGTACACCGATAGAAATTCCAAAAGATTGGGCTAGACTATATGATGGATATAAGAAAGGTTCGATGTCTGTAAAATATATTGCAGCATTAACCCGTCTTCCTGTAGAACGTGTATATACTTTATTATATAGAACCATTAATGGTCTTCAGAAAACCAAAGGTTGTGCAGCATACAGTTCTACTATACGTAAAGAAGTTTTAGCATATTCTGGAATAAAATAGTGAGGTTAAAATGAAAAAGAAGATAATGAAAAATAAAATAGAGCAACTCGAAAAAGAGTTGCTCTATTTTAAACAGAAACTATTTGAAAAAGATGGTGAAATAACTCATCTTAAAAAAGATATTGAGCAAATCAGACATCTTTTAGATGTGAAAACTGAAAAAGAAGTAAGTATGGAATTATCTTCACTTTTAGAAGTGGAAAATCCGGATTTAAAATTTAAATATGGTCATAACTGTCATAAATTCTTTAGATCAATTGGCAATATATCGGATGAAATAATGATATCAATTGATAGTGTTGTGGAGTCTTTCATAACGGATCCGATTTATAGTCGTTTATTAAGAAATAATGATACTTACCTAACTACGAAAAA
This sequence comes from uncultured Lachnospiraceae bacterium, assembly GCA_937891165.1. Classification (GTDB taxonomy): domain Bacteria; phylum Bacillota; class Clostridia; order Lachnospirales; family Lachnospiraceae; genus SIG299. Next base: position 58,771 of record CALAEX010000066.1, read on the forward strand.
TAGTATTAGACGTGAAATATTTATCGGTATCATGACATACCTTGGACATATATTAAAAGATGAAACTGATATATTTGTGTATAGAGAGTTATCGAGAATTTATAAAGAGGATTTAGAAATTGCATTTCCTGGTGCAGTAAAAACAATTTCAAATACTGATTTGAAAGAGAAATCGATAAATACACTTAATGGTATCATTGAGTATCTGTTTCAATTAATTCAATCATCAAGTATGATGAACATTGATGATATTTTAAATGAAACTGAAAATACAGGATGGAACTATTCTACCGTCGTGTATACTTTAGGTTCATTATTTGATAAAATATTTAACAATTTCGAAGATATTAAAATATGTAATGAAATTGCAAATATATTATTATATCAATATACGAAAAATTATAGTACTACGAAATTTGAAAATATGAAAGAACGTCCACACAGACATCTGAATATTCCTAAAAATTGGGCAGAATTGTATCATGGATATAAGTCTAATTTTTATACTAGATCTGATTTAATTAAATATACAGGTTTAGCAGATACTACATTATATAAATTTATAGACTTTACAGACAACGGTATTAGTTATCTTGGTATCAATAATCAAAAATATCAATCTATTAAAAAACTAGATGATGAGACAAAGAAAATGTGTTTCAGTGATTCATATATTGAAGCTTTTGTGGATAATATGTGTATCGTTGATAGTGGTGACTTTTGTATATCTACTCCTGTAATAGAATTATTTACGGCATATAAAGAATTCCGAAAACAACATGATGGACGTATTATTTTAGATGAAGAAAAAATATCATTTTCAAAACAACTTAAAAAATATACAGGATGTATATCAAAAAAGAAACGACATCCAAACTATAAACATCCAGTTCATTGTTATAGAGGAATAAAACTTAAATAAATCTTATTGCGAAGAAAGGTATAAAATTTATGAAGAAGAAAAAACTACTTGAAATGTTTATAGCACTTGAAAGGGAGATGGCTGAATTAGAAACAGCTCTTTCCAAAAAAGATGATGAAATAATTAAACTCAAGAAAGATATTGAGAATATTAAAAGAAGTATGGGTTTCGACAAAAAGTATTTAGATACTATACAAAAACCGTCGAAAATTGATCCTTATATCATTGATTTCATCAATACTATGTGTTATGTGGATGTGAATGACTTCGGATTATTCACTCCTACAGACGAGTTATTTTCAGCATATAAAGAATTTCGAAAAAGTGATGGTCGTGAAATAGACGATGATGAGAAAATTGGATTTTCGAAACGAATTAAGGAATATACAGGATGCGAGCCTAGAAAGAAACGTCATCCATTATATTTAAACCCGATGAATGGTTATCGTGGAATAAAATTAAATAAATCTTATTGTAAAGGAAGGAATGAAAGTTATGAAGAAAAAGAAACTTAAAAAAGAATTGAAAATTTATAAAGAAAAAGTTAAACGACAGAAAAAGATACTTAACAATTTTACTCATATCAATAAGACGGATATTGTTGATGAAGCAGCTCTTATGCAGTCATTGACATCTATATTGGCAATTAATGCATATAAACGGCTACCTATTATTATGGGAGATAGAATTCCTGGATATGAACCAGACTACTTATTTCAAGCAGGTTTGGCTTTGGTAATAGAAGATATGATATCATTAGGGTATCGAAAATCCGATAAAGAAACACTTCTTGAATATATCGGAGATATCAAATGTGAATTTGAAATACCAGAATCTTTCGATTTGGATACAAAAGAAGGAATATATGATAGAAATTTATTATTCTTAATCAGAATATCATTTATGGAAATGATATATTGGGTATACAAATCATATTTTCAAACGTTTAATGATGGTGGAATCAAAACTATGACAACAGAATATTATGGGTTGGCAGATATATTTGGAACTTTAGCTCATTTAACAGATTGGGGAGAGTTCTATAATGAAACCATTGTACTACTTAGACATTTACACCCAGCTAATTTAATAGCTGTTTATAATAAATATTTACAGGATTCTAAGTCCTTATGTATAGAGTTTGATGGCGATGCGGAAATTAATTTCCAATTAATTTATCATAAATTCTTACAAATTCGAGGAGGCGATGAAGCACCTCTCAATTATCTATTCGATAATAAGTAATTTTTACACGAACACCATAATAAGTCTTTTGACGAATTATGGTGTTCTTTTTTCTTAAAAGGGGACAGAATAGGAAGTGATGACTTATGATTACGAGAATTAAAAACTTTTTTACAAAGTTAGTTGATAGAGTAAGAGAATTGGCTTCGAAGAAAGAAGAGCCCAAAGACTCTACCATATCTGAAGTTAAGACGTATTTTATAATACCGAAAAAAATTGATGATATATTGCAAGAGACTTTGTCGAGATTTTCTGGTAGCATGAGTATTCAAAAGGATATTGTTGCGACAATATATTTATCCAGGGATGGATATGACTACCGAGAAATTGGTAGAATATTTGGTGTATCAGCAACTACTATCTATAGAAGGGTGAAAGAGTTACCTAAGAAAATGCATACTATATATGAAACCATTAAGAAGGAAACTGACTATGATGATGCAGTTATCTTGAAATCGATGGAAACCTTTTTTGGACCAAAATTCTCATTAGACGATAATGGTCATATTGAAATGATCATGTAAAATAATCCCTAGTATCATTTAGATACTAGGGATGTTTTATTTTTTTTTTAAGCTTGAGTCTGTCCTGGAGCTTCTCCTTCTGTTGGAGCTTGTCCTTCAGTCGTCTGTTCAGCTTCCTGTTGTTCAGCCTGTGCCTGTTGTGCAGCTTTTACTGCTTTATCAGGAACAAGTTTTCTCAATGCAAATAAATAATGACTTCCTCTGTTTCTATAACCAGTTAATACTGCACCTGTGAATACGCAAACTAAACTACAAACTTTTGTCATAGCTTTCATCTGTTCTTGTGTAGCATTTGCTGTTTTAAAACTATTTAATTTATTTTTCGATGCTGTCTTAAGAGCATTGATGTCATTCATTAAATTGGTATATCCATTATTTACATAGAAGTCTTCACAAAACTCAATCATTTCTACTACCTTATTTTTAAGGTCTGTATTTTTAAATGCAACCTTTTCTACTTTCTTTACATTCGGTCCTACTTTGTAATATAACTTCATATAATCATTTGGTTCCATTTCCGATGGGAATTTCAAGAAACTAAATAATTCTTTTTCTGTCATAGCAACTACATTCTCAGGATTGATACTTCCAATAACATTAGTAACTGCTTTAATATTACTTAATATATCAGAAGATTTTACTGAAAAATAATTGTAAATTCTAAGTTCTACGGAATTGTAGGAACGATTTAACAAAGCATCTTTGTAGTTAGTGATTAATTCTTTTGCAGAATTAGCCATCTTACCAGTAATACCTTTCATGAAAGAATTGGTTACATTATCGAAATATGATGTAATTTTATCTATTAAGGATTTAATCATATCTCCAAGTTTTTTCTGGTTTTCAGGGCTATTGTCCTGAACCTGCCCAGCTGCTTTTGCATTCTGTTCAGCAGATTGTGGATTCTTATGGGATTCATCTTTTACTTCTGGAGAAGAAGATTCTTTTCCTTCAGATGTAGCCTTCACTGTCTGTTCAGGTTTTGCCTGTATAATTGGTTGTGATGTTGTTTCAGGTTGTTCTGCTTCTAACATAACACCATATTCTTTGTAAATTTTGGATATACGAAATTTAGACATTTCCGCTTCCATTACATAACGAGTATAAATGTCTTCGATATCCATACAAGCTTCTACAGCAAGAACGTTAAAGTTAGGTGCATTATCCCCTTCAGGTTCCACATCAAAACGTGTTACCATTCCATCAACCAATAATTCAGCCTCATCTTCTAAGATTTTATATCTCTGGATGATATTTTTAAGAACTTCTCCTAAGAAATTTCTATAATCTCTTTCAATCCTCTCCATTTCAGAAATCATTTCCTGACGAGCGATTTCATTAGGGATTTCATTATCTGGATTCATTGTGAGATATTTTGAAGTCTCATCAATCTTATCATAAACTTCTTTGATAAGATTTGATAATTTATCCAGTTCAAATTCAGAGTTTTTCATTTCTGATAAAATCTGGAATAATACTGCTGATTTTGCTTTTCCTTCATTTAATGTATCAGTATATTTAGCGATACTTGTAATATTTGAAATCATCATGCCAAATCTACTTGTTAACGTATCTTCAAAACCTGCGGAACGGATTACTGCTTCTGGTGATACGAAATTATCTTTCATCTTAGCAATAATCATATTTAATCCGTTAGAAACATTGAAGAAACAATCCTTAATTACACCATAAGGATATCCATCTGTATAATGGTTCAGTACAAAGTCGATATTCTCAACTTTATTATTGGAAGCATTTATGTATGCTCCTTTGGCTTTATCGAAAGTTCTACGAGCATAATCTTTTACTGCAGATAAGTTTCCATAGATAGCCATATTCACTACAGAGTCGATATCCAAACCAGCCATAGAATCTTCGTAAACAGATTCATGATATACAGCACTACCTTCTGGATTATATGAATTTACTTTTCTGTATAATTCCATTAAGGAATTGATATTGAATGTATAACTTTCAATCTTTGTGAGTAAACAGAATGTAGTAAATGTAACACATTCATCTACAATACGATTTAAATTATAAAGGTAATAGTTTAAAGATTCAATTACAGAATCGGATAACTGACCTTTGGCTTTCAATCCATTTGCTGTGTCTGTATAACTTCTCATAAGAGAAGTAGTTGTATTGATAGCTGATTTAACAGAACTAATTTCTTCCTGTAGCTCACGTTTCTTAATAGGGAATGAACGCAAGAATGGAATACATAAAGTCTGAATTGCTTGAGCATCCATAGGAACGATGTTTGGTCTTTCCTGAGATTTGATATATGCTTTCACATCAGCGATACCACGTTGAGAAATAACTACTTGTTTTTTAATCTTAGCAGCTAAGCTGTCAGAAAAATATGCCATTAAATCTCTTGTGGAAATACGAGAGTTCATAATATCATTGATAGTACTAGCAGCATCTTTTACAACCTGTACTAAGTACTCTGGTTTAATTCTTCCGATATCATTGGTATTTTTAAGAGGAGTGCCAAGAGGTATTTCCTCAAGCTCTGTAGTATGCTGAATCTTTTCAAAGAATGCTGTGATAGCTTCTGTATCTACAGAGATGTCTGATAACACTGTGAAAGTATCATCAATCTTTTTAATATATTTATCACTAGAATTATCAATTACAGGAATAAGTTCTTTCGTTGAACGAAGAACGTTTTCTGTTAATAATCTAGCACAAGCAACGTCATAATTAGTTGTGTTCTCACTGGCTTCTTTAATCAAACCATACTGAGTACCTAAAAAATTATCATACATAATTAGTTACCTACCTTCCGATTTGATTAACCTAATTTTGCTTTTGCTGTATTAGCTAAGTTTTTAATACCGTTAAGTTCTTTTGTAACAGCACCCATGACTTTTCTAATACCCGCTAATGCCTGATTGATTATCGTACCATCATTAGAGTCTTTTGCAGCTTTCGCTTTTTCTGAAATAGAAGTTTCAATATCTTTTAAATCAGCAGCCGCTTTTGTGCAAAATCCAATATGGTCTGTAAAGAAGTTTAAGACTTTCTGAATAGCTTTCATGATGTTGTCAGTAACAGCTGCTTCTGTAAAGAAATCACCATCAACTTCATCTAAGAAAGATTCATTGTTAAGCTCTTCAATACGTTCTTTAGTTTTTCCCATGAAATTACCAAAAGCCATGTTAAACTGACCAAGCATTCTACTGTATGTTGTATAGTCAATAACACCATCATTTTTCGCTTGTTTTAACGAAGATAAGAAATTAGTTTTAGTTACAGGTCCATTAACGATACTCTGAAGATGTTTGATAATGTCTTCTTGTCTCTGTCTATTATCCTGTGCCTGTGCTCGGGTTTCCTGTGCCTGTGCTCGGGTTTCCTGTGCCTGTGCTCGGGTTTCCTGTGCTTGCCTATCACCTTTGTGATGCATTGCCCAATCGATACCTTTTCCTAAGTTGATAAGTGTTATTGGGACGCTTATTAATGCTGTGATAGCTACAGCTCTTTTTCTAAACTTCTCTAAAGCTTCATCGATCTTTTCTTCTTTTGTTTTATTATCAATTTTTCCGGTTAATAAATCGTTAGTAATACTTTGTGCTTCACTAATTAAAGCATTCATATCTTTTACATCATGAGCTTTAATATTTCCGCTAAGTACTGCTTTCATGAACTCCTGAGCCAATTCAGGATTTTCACGCATAGCATTTTTAAATCCATCATCACTGGTTTTCTTACGAACACCAGTTACTGTGTCTTTGATACTATTTCCGATGTCTTTAAGAAACTCAATGAATGAATTAAAGGTAGAGATAATCAATTCACCAATACGAGTGAAAATATTTTTCTTTTCACTCTCAAGCATGATTAGTTCTCCTTCTACAGATTCACCAAAGAATTCTTTTGAGGTAATAGTATTTTCTAACTTAATTAATGCATCCAAAGTATCTTTGGATTCAAGTAAAAGATAGTATGATTCTCCCATAACCTGATCTGCAAGAGAGAATTCTTGAATATAAGATGTACGAATCATCTTCGATTTGCCCTACCTTTCATAAAATTTATAGATTCTTAGAAAATTGTTGAGTTGTGTTATTTTAAGTACTAATAATTTACTAGACATACTAAGCTTTCGGTTTAAAAAACTCTTTACCCGTTTTTAACCATTCTTGTGCTTCTTTGTTATTATCCAGTGCTTTCTTAGCACCTAAAATAGTTTTTACCCCACGTCTTGTTTTTTCATCATGAAGATATGCTTTGCTAGCTGTTGTAACCAAACTTCGGTGTTCAATACCTGCTTTTACTTTATCCATTGTAGTCGCTTCACCACTCATCAACTTCTCAAAAGTAGCGCTAACTTCTTTAATAGAGTCTGTTAATGATTTTTCTTTCTGTTGGAAAAGTTTCGCAAGTAATTTCTGTCCAATACTCTGTTTTGTTAACTTATCAATATCTTTCTGTAATTTCACAGAAGCTCCATCTCCTAATTGTGCATCGATATTATCCAATATAGAACTACAATTAGCAAGCTGACGTTTGATCTCTTCTGCAGCTTCTGGAGACTTTCTTGCAATAACAAGACACATATCTACTGTAATAGCAGCCGTTGCTGAATTAACCGTACTAGTTAAATCATTAATCATACTAATAGCTTTCATATTAAGACCACGAGAATCTACTTTATTGTCATTCATCATAGCAACAATATTTTTCTCTACTGTCTTATACTCATTATCGATTCTTTGCCAATCTTTTACAGTAATTTTCTTTTGTTTATACTGAGGATTTTTCTCAAGGAAGTCATTGAATTCGTTATATCGTTCTTTCTGTTTTTTACTAAGAAGTCCATAACGAATATGGTCACCAATAAAACCGATAATCTTAGAAATTAATTCTCTACATTCTCTAAGAATTTTTCTAATTTTATCACCAGCTCTACTAAGAATTCCTTGTTTCTTTTCCGTAGTAGATTCTAATGCATAAATGATATCAATTCGTCTAAGTTCTTTAATATCATTATAAATAGATTCAACGTCGTTAGTTGTGGATTCCAATACTTCATCCATAGTCATCATGAACATAATAAAATCCCTCCCAACTTATTCTTTATCCATTTCAGCTTCAATAGATTCCATTACGATTTTCAAAGCATCGTCTACAACAGCTTCCATTTCCTGCATTACTTCTTTGCTAACTTTTACTAAGTCACTTTCCATTTCTGCAGCATAACGAGCATAAAGATTAATTACTACTAAATAAGAAGTATCTTCTTTTACCTCTTCTTTTGTGAGTTCTTCTGTAGACTCTCCGAATACTTTAGATTTTTGATAATCTTCCAAAATATTATCCAAATCATTTACAGAAGAAGCCGTATCTTCTAATGCTTCACCAACACCATCTAACACTCCAGTGATAAAACCTTTTGTCACAATAGTACCAACAGCTATCATAGCACCAGCACATTTTGTTTTATCGATGACGGATAACTGGTCTTTATACTTTTCAAAAAAGTTTTTAATTTCTTCTTTTGTCGTACCTTTCTTTCTAAAAAGGTCTTTAAAAGCTTTTTTCTGATTTTTAATAAAAACAGCTTTCGGTCTTTTATCTTTATATTTTACCTGAAGTTGTTTAAATTTATCATATTTGCCAAGCATAGCAGAAATACGTTCGATTTTTTCCTCTAACTTTTTATCCGCTTTATACTTAGCATAATTCTTTTTGGTATCTTCAATAAAAGTTTTAAGACGTCTAATGACTTCTTGGATTGCTTCTTTAATTTTTAAAGCAAATTCTTTAGCCCCTTCGACAAAAACAGAACTTGAGGTTAAAGTGGATTCCACATACTCCTCAAGTTCTACTTTTAATTGAAGAGACGCTCTTTCCATATACGAATCAAGTAAATTAAATGATTCATTCATATAAATTGCGTCCATATTTTATTTACCATCCTTTAAATTGGATTTATTATTTCAAAGCACTTTCTCCAGTCCAATCAACACCCTGAGAACTAAAACCTCCTACGGTTTTATCAGGCGTTACTTTAGCATCAGCAGATTTTTGAGAAGAATACTTTTCATTATCCTTGATCTGCTGACTTGTTTTCACATCAATTTTTGGAGCACCAGTTTTTTTATTTTCTTTATTATCTTTAATTTTGTCAACATCGGCTTTAAAAGCATTTGCAACACTTTCGATAAATTTTACAGATTTACTGCCAAAAGATGTAACTGCTTGAAGTGTTCTGCTGAGCCATGAACCAGAATTTTCATTTTTAGATGAATCTTCTGGTTTATTTGCTTCTGCATTAGAAGATTCTTCTTCAGTAACATTTTTTGAATTGGATAAAAATTTAGAAAAGAAATTATTCTTTTTAATTGTTTCCATCCAATCAGCAAGCTGTTTTCCTGTACATTTTGTAGGTTCTTTTGATTTCTCCATAATCTTATCATAGATAATTTTTAAAGAGATACCAGCACCCGCAGCAATACCAAGTTTAGGTCCAATAGATTTAATTCTTTCACCTATTCCAGAAATTCCACCACTTGCAATATTATTTACAGCTTCTCCAGCAGTCATAAAGAAACCGATATTACATGGTGCTTCATACTGCTGTTTGGATGCTATCATTTTCTGGTAGGCTTCTGTGTCCTGGTGAGACCATAACTTTTGAATAGAATTCCATACAGATGTAATGAAATTAACAACAGATGTTTTAATTTTAGCAAAGACACCCTGAGACTGTGCTTCAGCTTCTTTAGCAGCTTCGTTGAAAAGGTATGCTAAATCACCGATACAAGATTCTTCAGAAGATTCCTGCATAACTTTAAGTTCAGATTTAGCCATATTAATTCTAAGCTTGGAATCAATCATAGCTTCCATATATGCAACTTCACTCATAGCAATATCATACACTTTTTCAGCAATTGCCATTTCGCGTTCAAATTCATTCATAGCGTATACATTGAACATGATTTAAAAATCTCCTTCAATAATTTATTTTATGTTAAAATTTAGAAACTCGCCGTTTTTTACCAGACTTATCATCAGTATCGACATAGTTATTTTGGTCTGTGAAAGTTTTATTGAGTTCTTCGGCGATAACCGCTCTATTCTTACGACGATTAGTCGCAATATCTTCAGCAGACTGAGTTCCTTTATCGATATTTTTACGAAGTCTACCAAGACCTCTGATAAATTTTTTATCTTGCTTTGCTTCTTTTTTTGCATGTTTTTCCATAGCTTTTCTAGCTTTGGGGTCAGTTAATGCCTGAGCCTGACCAACAAGTTTCTGTTTAATTACTCTTTGTTGATATCCAGTTTTGAATAGTTCTTCAAAGAATTTAATACCTTTCGCATTAGTATCTCTAATATCATCAGTAAGCATTTTTGTTGTCTGTTTGATAATTGCCTGCTTATTAGCATCATTAGATGAACGAGCAATAGCTCTAGCAGCATCTCCAGTTAATGTAGATGTGGTTCCATCAGCATTTAACTTTTCTGCATTATCGTAAGCTTCTTCAATTTCAGCTCTCCAACTAGCAAGTTTGCCTTCTAATTTATTAGAAATACCAAGAAAAGATGCAGCACCCATTACAGCACCACCGATGGCACCAAGGGTTGCTTTTTTCTGGTCAATGAATTTCTTAGCTTCTTCAACACCAATTTCACCATTCATTGCTTTAGTTAATAAATTTTTAGCATCCCCATTATATTGGGTTACAAAATTCATCATCTTTTCGGGATCTTTTTGACTTTCTACTTTACCGTTTGGATTGTCTCCGGCTTCGGCTCCAAAGAGAAAGCTTTTCATTTTTTTCATTCCTTCACTAAGTAAAGTTTTAATAGATTTAAGAACACTTAAAATGAAACCAAATAATCCACCACTCTTCACATTACCTTCTGCTTCTTTATAAAAAGAAGGATTCAACCCCTCCTCTAATAATCTAGCATAAGCTCTATTACAAGCGGCTTCACATTCTGTAAAAATCTGGTCAAGTTCTAAATCCATACTTTCACAATACATCATGATATCCATTAGAACTCACCTAACCTTTCTCTTATTAAAATACCGCATAACCAACAGGATCAAACTTTTCAGAAGTTTTCATTCCTTGTAAGCTGTTAAGAATATCAACCAATGTATCCATTACCCCTCTAAATAAATAATAACAAAATCTAACAGAAGATAATGCTAATAATTTAGAAGATGGTGAATCTGTGAAATTGAAATCTTTAAACTTACTTATCATTTCTGTAATTTTAATAAGTGGGGTGAAACTTTTAGTCAAAGCTTCACTAACGCTGCATGATACTTCTGGATTACTTCCACCATTATCAATAAAAAGCATTTTGATGAAGTCTTCGTCTTTATCTAATACCTGATTGAAAGAATCTACCATTTCGGTCGGTAAACCATTACTAGTTTTACCATCAAAGTCTTTGATGTAGGATTTCATTCCTTCCATATATTTCTCATACTGGTCTACTCCAAAACAAAAATCTTTACACTGTACCCGTGATTCGGGTTTACAAATATAAAGTTTTTTAATTGCATTTCCAGCATTATCATATAAGAAGAATCCATTCACCATAGTTTCTACTTCTTCGAAATATTTCTTAATATCAGGCACTACATTTGTCATAGTGGTAGCATTATTAATTATATTATTAATGCTATTAAAAGCGGTGTCTAAAGATTCTTTGACACCATTTACATTCAAACATGAATCGATATTCATCTTTAGGTCACCTTCCTTTATAATAAGAAGTCATAAGGAGATGAATCCACCTGAGCTCTTGTATCACCTAAAGATAAAACAGAATTGTCTTTCTTTTTATCTATAGAAGAATCTCTCGTCGCTCTAGCAACATCGACCTTAATTTTGTCACTCAGTTTAATAAATAAACTTCTGACAGCTTCCTGTTTCTTTAAGATTTTTTCTTTCTTAGCAGTGTCAAATGCAGAATTTACTTCTACACATGCTCTGTTAAGTTCTAAAAAATAAGCCTGTAACTCTAATGCATCAGATAACTTCATTCTAAGTCTGTAAATCTGATATACTAATGCTCTTGTTACTGGAACGATAGCAATAAGTACAGTAAGAACTACTGCTGTTACTCCAACCGCTGTAGCACCAACAAAATTATCTTTGTCTTTGTCAAGCATAGTAGTTAAGTAGTTTCTATAGTTCCCAGCAGCATTAATTGCATTGAATTTTTCTAACTGTTCGATAAAGAACAAACCGGCTTTATATTTGGTATTTTTAATTTTAATCTGGTAAGTACCATTGATTTCTTTTACAAATTCAACGAATTCTGATAAAATACAAGTAGTTGCTTCCACACAGCTATAAACAAATACATTATATTCAAGCATAACATGGTCATTTCTTGTACTAAATCCCTTTTCAAAAATATCTTCCAGATTTTCAATATTTCCAATAGCAGCAAGTACTGCATCAACAGCTCTTAATGCATCACCATTAGACTCTACAGATACCAACTTTCTCATAGTCTGTAAAGTTTCCATCATGGATTTATATCCCGAATATTTCTTAATATCCCCTCTAGAGGTAGGAATATCTCCAAAGTTAATATGGGATTTTGAAACTACCTGTTTATACAGGTTTTCAATATATTTATTTGTTACTGGAGATGTAGTATCTTCCAATACTAAACGAACATCCTTAAGCGTTACAGAACTATCGGATTCTGCTAAGATTTCGGATGCTTCTTTAAAAAAATCAAATACCATAATCTTTCTAAAATCCTTTCTGTAATTACTTAGAAATCATACGTCCAATCTCTCTACCAAGCTTATTGCTATTAAGAGAAACTTCGCGTTCCAAAGTTTCTAGTGTATAAGTTTCAAAAGAGTCAGAACCATCGTAAAGAATATCAATGGTTTCAGTTCCTTCATCAATGATGATGAATCCAAGTAAGAATAATTCCTTCATGATTTTTTTCGCAAAGTAAATATCTCTTACATCGAAACCATATTCATTTCTAATATCTTCTACTTCAAAAGAAGTAATTACAATAGTTGCGTTTGGTACCAACTTACTAATTCCAGATAAAGAAAACTGTACTTTCTTTTCTTTTAATCTTTTCAGAGTTGGTAAGAAAGCAGATGCTCCTCTTGATTTATATGTAGAGTCTGTCTTAATATCATCCAGATGAAGTAATAAATCTTTAACAAAAGAAATTTCACCTGTTACCCAACGTATAAAGTTGAAAGTGAAATTTCTATTTTTGAGAACGTTACCAATGTTGGTAACTAAATCTCTGGACTTGGCGATATGCATATATGCCTTAACTCCAACAATAAAATCAATGTACTGTACAAATTCTTTCTTATCGTTTACTGCCATCAGTCTTACAGATAATCCATAAGGCTGTAATTCATTTACTCTTTTAACATCTCTATCAAGCATTCTAGGAGTGTTTAAATCCTTAGAAGCCATACGAAGTGCATCGGCAGTAGCAGAAGCATTTGCATTGTCTACAATACCCTGAAGAATTTCAGATCTAGTAGGTGCTTCTGTTACTGGGAAAGGATGTAGATTGAATTCTGACAAATGGTCTTTTATCTGATTTTTGAAATCATTATAAGCATCGCTATTTAATACAGCTTCACTAAATGCAATACCATAAGAACCATCTGGACTTAAAAATAATTTGTATTCCCCTTTATATACACGACTCATTGTATTTTCATACATTTCATCGGATACTGTAAGATTTGGACATTCGGATTCCATAAAAGATTTTAAAGCCTTCAAATCATTTTCAGATTCAAATAAAGCTTTTTCATTAATCACTGATTCCAACTTAATATTTTGATGAAGTCTCTTCATATAATCAAGAGGACTTCTATCAATAGTAATATCAATAAGAGGATTTGCAGCGATTACTGTTTGGACAAAAGATGCGTATACTCTGTCCATATTATTCGTGGTAACTGCAGCCATATCTTTTGGCGTGGAATCAGACACGATACATGGGAATAAACACGTAGTACCCTTTGCTCTACGTGCGATGCTCTGGGTATTTAAACTATTCAGATCTTCTAAATCTTTCGTAGCATTTCTACCTTTTCTAGCGAGTGACATAATATCCTCAATGAGAGCCATCGTCGGGTACCTCCCTTCTTTTATTGATAATTTAAAGTATTGTTTTCTAGGGCTTTTTCTATAGTTATTTTAAAATAATGATGTATTATAGTTTTAGATATGATGAAATATTGGTAAAATTTGGTAAAAATGGAAAATTTTAGACTTACTCACACATTATTGAATTTAGCACAATTAATTTTCTCTATCTCTCGGTAAAACACGGGAGATAG
>CALAEX010000067.1 GCA_937891165.1 uncultured Lachnospiraceae bacterium
ATCATACTGTAAATAACGCATATTGGTGTAAAGTTCCGTCATCGAATTAGAAATCGGAGTTCCGGTAGCAAAAGTAATACCTTTCCCTCCGGTTAATTCATCCATGTACTGACATTTTGCAAACATATCCGAAGATTTTTGTGCTTCTGTTTGAGCAATTCCTGCCACATTTCGCATTTTTGTATAAAGGAACAAATTTTTGTAACTGTGTGACTCGTCTACAAACAATCGGTCTACTCCAAGTTGCTCAAAAGTTACGACATTATCTTTTTTCTCAGCATCATTTAACTTAGAAAGTCTTGCTGTTAAGGATTTTTTCGTTTTTTCCATTTGTTTAATGGTATATCGTTCTCCTTTTGCTTCAATAGTTGCTTGAATTGCCATTTGAATTTCTTTTATCTGTTGTTCGATAGTAGCCATTTGTCGTTCTACGGAAAGTGGAATTTTTTCAAATTGGGTATGACCAATGATAACTGCATCATACTCGCCTGTTGCGATACGAGAACAAAACTTCTTTCGATTTGCAGGCTCAAAATCTTTTTTTGTTGCAGCAAGAATATTCGCTCCCGGATACAAACGCAAGAAATCACTTGCCCATTGTTCCGTTAAATGATTTGGTACAACAAATAAACTTTTCTGACATAAACCCAATCGTTTACTCTCCATCGCTGCAGCAATCATCTCAAACGTCTTCCCACTACCAACTACATGTGCAAGTAATGTATTATTTCCATAAAGCTGATGAGCAATCGCATTTAACTGATGTTTACGAAGTGTAATATCCGGTGTCATGCCTGGAAATTTTAAATGTGAACCATCATATTCTCTTGGTCTTACAGAATTAAAACGTTTATTATAAATGGCACAAAGTTCCTTTCTTCGCTCCGGTTCTTGAAATATCCATTCTTTGAAGGCTTCTCGTATGGCTTCCTGTTTTTGACTGGCAAGCATGGTTTCTTTCTTATTTAATACTCGTTTTTCTTTTCCGTCTTCTTCTATCGTATCAAAAATACGGGTATCACGCAGATTTAACGAATCTTCGAGTATTTTATAGGCATTTGCTCTGCTGGTTCCGTAGGTCATGTTGACAAGTGTATTTCCAATATCTGCGTTTTTCCCTTTGATATTCCATTGTCCAGTTATATTCGAATACTGTACACCAATTCTATCTCCACGCAAAAAATATT
Organism: uncultured Lachnospiraceae bacterium; assembly: GCA_937891165.1. Lineage (GTDB taxonomy): Bacteria > Bacillota > Clostridia > Lachnospirales > Lachnospiraceae > SIG299. The sequence goes on from CALAEX010000067.1 coordinate 1,188, forward strand.
CTGGTGTTTCAAAGGTGTCACGCATAAAATCTTCGATGTATTTTGTATCAATCCATGTTGCACCGATACGCACTTCGATTTCAGAAGCCTCCAAGTCTTTCGGCTGTACCTTTTCAAGTGCCATAACATTGATAGCAAACTTTGGATACATTTCTGCAAATTTCTTTGCAGTCTGTAGTTTTTGCCTTACATTTCCACTTAAATAGGCATCTGCTGTTTCCCACTTTTCCGTTACCGGATTTTGAAAAATCACACCTTTTAATTCTTCTTGTATTTCTATTTCACTTTTTCCAGAAAGTTCGGACATATACGATAAATCGATACCTGCTTTTTCAGAAAGTGATACCGTAAGAGCTTCGCTTGCAGTATCTACACTTGTTACCACCTCAGCTCGTTTAATGGTACGTTTGAAAAACATATCGGCTTTGCCTTTGAAATTGCCTTCTTCATCCAACTTTTCCAAGGAACAAAGCAGACAATAACTGGCATCTTCACTAAAGGCACGTTTATTGCTTTGCGAATGGATACGTCCGTATTTCTTTGCAAACGTATCATATAAGTGATTTAACTCTTTTTGCTTTTCCTGAATAGTTTCATCCGGATATTCATTTAGCTGATAATTTATCAGTTCTTGCGTACAATCTCGTATCTGCACCATGCCTTTCAATCGCTGTTCCACGTTTTCGGATACTTCCACAGGTGTCATAATGGAATTTTCTCGATAATACACATTTCCATCTACAAGGGTATAACTGTAGTTTTTCACATTTGGGTCGGCAGGAATGGTTTTATCACTCTGTTCATTCTCTAGTTCTATATTTTCTGTTAATTCAATAGTTCCACTAATCTGAGAAATGGCTTTGGCAAGTTGCTCGGATAATGGAATGGAATTGTCAGGTAAACACGCACTTTCCATACCATGTGGTCCACTTACCATTTCCATTTTTCCTAATACCATTTGGGGATGATTGGCAAAATAACTGTTTACCACTACACCATCGCTATTTTCCTGCAGATAAATCCACTCTGGTTCGATGTGTATCATACGGTCACGTTTTTGGAAGAATAGAATGTCAGAAGTCACTTCTGTTCCTGCATTTTCCTTAAATGCTGTATTTGGAAGTCGAATAGCTCCCAAAAGCTCGGCTCGTTGTGCCAAATATCTGCGAACAGATGGATTTTTCTTATCCATCGTTCCTTTGGATGTCACAAATGCGATGACACCACCCGGACGGACTTTATCCAAAGTCTTAGCGAAAAAATAATCATGGATTAGAAAGTTATGTTTATCATAAGTTTTGTCTGCTACTTTATATTGCCCAAACGGAACATTTCCAACTGCCACATCAAAGAAATCATTCGGATAATTCGTCTGCTCAAATCCGGTAATCTTAATATCTGCATTGGGATAAAGTTGTTTTGCGATTCTTCCTGTAATACCATCCAACTCTACACCATACAATCGGCTTTCTTGCATACTCTCCGGAAGCATACCAAAGAAGTTGCCGGTTCCCATTGCCGGCTCTAAAATATTTCCTTTGGAAAATCCCATATTTGCAATTGCATCATAAATACCTTTGATAATCGTAGGACTTGTATAATGAGCATTTAACG
>CALAEX010000068.1 GCA_937891165.1 uncultured Lachnospiraceae bacterium
TTGGACGCTCCATTATTCAAAAATTGAAATATAAAGCATTTCAACACGGTATTATCATTACCAAAGTATTGGAAATAGATAAGCTTTAGGAAAAAATGATATATACAAAGGTTGCAATAATCTTTTTTCATAAGGATTGACGGAAAATGTAAAGTCTGATATTATTTCTATTGTGCTAAAAACAGCATTCATTATTATAAATCGAAGAAAGAAGGAGGATAAAGTATGTATGATAAATGGTCATTAGATGTATTATATTCTAGTTTTGAAGATGAAAAATTTAAATCAGATGTAGAAAAATTAGATAAAATCGTAAAAGAATATCAAGAATTTGCCAACACTCTTGGGCAAAACGATGCAAGGGAAACCGTAAAGCAGGCATTACAGTTAGAGGAAGCTTTTGATTTTGTATTTTTAAGTTTGTATCAGTATTGTTCTTTGCGTAAATCTGCGGACACTTCTGATAAGGAGAGTACTTCTTGGATGGGGCGTTTTGCACAAAAGGCGAGTGATATTACAAAGGCTTCTACGAAAATAGAGCAGTATATTGCATCATTAGATAATTTAGAGGAAGTGATTGGTGAGGATGAAGTTTTAGTAGATTATTCTTACTATTTGCATGAGATACAAAAGAAAGCAAAACATATGCTTTCGGAAGATGTAGAAGAAGCATTATCTCGTATGAATCAGTGTGCAGGTAAAGCGTGGAGTGATTTGCAAAGCTTTTTAACTTCTTCTGTAAAAGTAGAGTACAATGGAGAAGAGGTAACACTTTCTTCGATAAGAAATAAGGCGTATGAGGCAGATGCAACAGTTCGTAAGGAAGCATATGAGGCAGAATTAAAGTCTTATGAAAAAATCAAAGATTCTCTTGCTTATTCTTTAAATAGTATTAAGTTGCAGGATGTTACAGTGTCTAAAATGAGAGGATATGCGTCTCCATTAGATAAGGTATTATTTAATTCCAAAATGGAGAGAGCAACGTTAGATGCTTTGTTAGAGGCAATGAGAGAGTATATGCCAAATTTCCAGAGTTATTTAAGAGCAAAGGGAGAGGCATTAGGTCACCAGAATGGTTTGCCTTGGTATGATTTATTTGCACCAATGGGCAATAATACAAAGAAATATACCGTGGAAGAATCAAAAGAGTATTTATTACATGTATTTAGACAGTGTAATCCTCGTATGGCCAAAATTATAGAGCGTGCTTATGAGGAAGAGTGGATAGATTTCTTCCCACGTAATGGAAAAGTAGGTGGTGCATTTTGTTCTGGTTTGAAGGCTCAAAAGCAGTTTCGTGTTCTGACTAATTTTGATGGTTCGTTTAGTGATGTTGTAACATTAGCACATGAGTTAGGACATGGATACCACAATTTTATGATTTTTGAAAATCGTCCATTAAATACGAACTATTCTATGCCAGTGGCAGAAACTGCTTCCACTTTTAATGAAAATGTAGTAGTAAATTATGCAATTGACCATGCAGATTCCGAGGAAGAAAAGCTTGCATTGATAGAAGGTCAGTTAAGTGATGTTACTCAGATTATTTGTGATATTTATTCTAGATTTTTATTTGAATCGAAAGTAGTAGAAAATCGAGCACAGAATTTTATGTTTGCGGATGAACTTTGTGAAATGATGTTAGAGGCACAGAAAGAAGCATATGGTGATGGTTTAGACCATAATGTATTGCATCCATATATGTGGGCATGTAAGGGACATTATTATAGTGCAGTTCGTGGTTTTTACAATTTCCCATATGCGTTTGGTGGTTTATTTGCGAGAGGTTTATATGCAAAGTATAAGCAGGAAGGACTAGAATTTTTAGAAAAGTACAATTATTTGTTAAAAGAAACACCAGTAAGAAGCGTAGAAGATGTGGCAAAAATTTGTAATATTGATTTGACAAAAAAAGAATTTTGGTTAATGAGTTTGCATTCTTATGATAAGGCAATTGAGGAATTCAAAAGCTTAGTAAAAAAAGTGAAATAAACTTTTGTTTTTTGGTACACTAGAGCAAGTAATTAGAATGGTTTATTTTTTAGGAAGAAAGGATTAAAATGGAAGAAAATACAAAAGTTATGGAAAATCAAGAAAAAAAGAAACATTCTTCAAAAAAGAAGTGGCTCATAGGTATTGTGGCAGTAGTAGCAGTGCTTTTTCTTGTAGTTGCTCTTGCGGGTGCTAGAATGGAAAATACGATTCGCAAGATAGTTTCTTCTCCAGAGTCATATTATCAGTGGGTAGAGAAGAATGTAGCCAAAGAAACGGCAAGTGCCATTGCAGAACTGTATGATACTTATTTGACTCAAATGGAAAAATCATTTGATACAGGATATAAAGCGGAGTTAGAAGTTGCTCTTTCCGAAGCTGGTCAAGAAGTAGTAGAAATGGTTACTTTATTGACAGGCATGGCAGGAATGGATGTATCGTGGTTAGAGTCAGCAAGTATTATAGCTGTTGGCAATATGAATGATACAGCAATGCAGTCTTTGATAGAGGTCGCACTTGGTAAAGATACAATAGTCAGTTTTGATATAATTATGGATTATGCAAAAGAGTTGGTTGCCTATCTTGCTATTCCAGAACTTTCCAAACAGTATATTGGCGTAGAAACTGGTATGGATGGACAAGAAGTAGGAATCGAATCATCAAAGCACATATTGGAGATATTAAAAAGGGAATTACCAGATAGTGCAACGTTAGAAAAAATGTTATATCGTTACTTCTCTATTATAATAGAAGAAATGAATAAAGTGGAAAAAACAGACAGTATTTTAAAAGTAGAGCAAATTGCTCAAAAATGTACGGAATTGGAAGTAACGATAGAAGATGATATAACAGAGCAAGTAGTAAATGCCCTTATCAAAGAATTAAAAGAAGATACGGAATTGAAACAATATATCATTGCTATTGTGGATGCATTAAAAGCAGAATATGAGGAAACAGAAGTAAGTGGAGCAGAAGCATATGAGAAATTTCTTGTATTTTTAGGTGATTTGGAAAATGAGAGTAAAAATTACAATCAAACGATGGTAATGAATCTTTCTGTAGATAATTATGGAATGGTGATTGCAAGAAAAGTGAAACTTTCTGATGATTCTTCTACAATAGAAGCGGGTCTTCTTCTTCCAAGAGATGGAAAAGAAATAGCAATGAATGCTTATGTAATTCCAGAGAAAAATGGAGAAACCTATGCAGTGGTAGGAACAGGTACTATTAGTGGTCTTGATATGATTGGTGATTTTGCTATAGAGTATAATGGTACAAAATTAGTAAACATAAATGTAAAAGATTTAGATATTGCTTCTATAAGAAAGGGATATCTTTGTGGTGAGTTCACAATGCAAATGCCAGATATCATTGGAGATATTGTTGGCTCGGCATATCTTGGAAATACGCTATCTGAGTTACAATTTATTTTAAATATTTGGACAGAAGAAGATTCTTCTGATATAGAACTTTCTATTGTCAACGGAGAGGAAGAATGGCTGAAGATTACAACAGTAGCTGAATTTTTTGAGGCAAAGAAAGTATCACTTCCAGAGGAAAAAAATACGATTGTAGTACAAGAAGTAACTGATTTAAAAGAATACTGGAATAGTATAGATTGGGATGGATTTATTAATCATCTGAAGGAGACTCCTTTGCATAGCGATGTGATTGCTATTTTGGAAGAATTATCAGAATTCACTTTTGAAGAATTATATATGTATATATTGTATTTGTCTTATATGGGAATGGCATGAAGATTGTAGATTTAGAAAAAAGATATAAAAAAAGAGTCATATTAAATAAGGTTTCATTTACAGTAGGGCAAGGAAGCTGTGTAGGTATTTTAGGCGGTAATGGAAGCGGAAAATCTACACTGCTTTCGATAGTAGCAGGAGTATTACAGCCAAATGCAGGTCATGTTTACTGGGAGGATAGTGATTTGCTTTCTAAAGAATCCTTGCGGAATAAGCTAATAGGATATGTTCCGCAAGGAAATCCCTTATTTGAGGAATTGACTGCATGGGACAATTTGTTGCTTTGGTATGATAAAAAGACATTGAAAAAAGAATTAGAACAAGGGGTTCTTGCTACACTTGGGATACAAGAGTTTATAAAAGTACCTGTACATCATATGTCAGGTGGCATGAAAAAGAGATTGTCAATAGGTTGTGCCCTTGCGAATCATCCGAAAGTATTATTGTTAGATGAACCATCAAGTGCCCTAGATTTAATAGGAAAAGAGCAAATTTATCAATATTTAAAGGAATTTAAGGCACAGGGTGGTAGAATTTTACTTGTAACTCATGATATACACGAACTAGAATTATGTGACTGTTGGTATATTTTAAAAGATGGAAATTTAATACCATATGATTATACAGGGGATGTACAAAATTTGGTTCACATAATTCGAGGAAATAGGGTGGAGCTATGAAAAAAAGTTTGGCGTATAGTGTTGTACAAATAAAACGTGTTATGAGGGTAATGCCAAGAAGTGTGTGCATTACCCTACTTTTAGGTTGTTGTATTTTCTTAATGGCAGCAGTAGTATTATATTCACAAGAACATTCTGAAGAAAAAACAAAAGTGAAAATTGGTTTAGTAGGGGATTTAGAAGAATCTTATTTAGGGTTTGGTATTCGTGCAATAAAAGCATTCGATTCCTCTCGGTTTACCATTGATTTTATAGAATTAGAGGAACAAGAAGCAATCGAGAAGTTAGAACAAGGGGAATTAAAATCTTATATTAAAGTGCCAGAAGGTTTTTTAGAATCTATTTTAAGAGGTGAGCTAGAACCTTTACTATATGTTTCTCCGATGGGAAACCAAATGTTAAGCGGAATGATTGTCAATGAAGTAGTAAAAGCCGTATCTTTGCTTATGAGAGATACACAAAATGCCGTTTTTGCTATGCAAGATTATATAAAAGAACAGGGACTTTTATCAGAGTATTCGAGACATACTAATGCAATTAGTATCAGATATTTAGATTTTATTTTGGATAGACCTTCTGTTTTTGCATTAGAACAATTAGGTATATCAGGAAATCAGAGTTCTATGCAAGCCTATTATATATGTAGCTTTTCTGTATTATTTCTTTTATTATGGGGGATGGTTGGATGTCCTATATTTATCAAAAGAGATATGGTATTGATAAAAATGCTACAAGCAAGAGGTCAAAAGGCAGTAGTACAAGTGGCAGGAGAATGGATAGCATATGTTATTTTCATGTTGGGAAATATATTGGTACTATTTTTGCTTTTTGCTATTAGTGCAACGGTAATAGAATTTACTTTGCCAGAGTGGAGTGATTCTGTTATAAAGGAAGTGATTTATTATGCGATTTCTTTTCTTCCAGTTATTTTATTGATTAGTTCTTTTCAGATGCTACTATTTGAAATAAGTTCAGAGTTTGTTTCTGGTATTTTATTACAATTTTTATGTGCCATTAGCTTAGGATATTTGTCAGGATGTTTTTATCCGATTTCTTTTTTTTCAAAAAGTATAGAAACTTTAGCTAATGTATTACCAACCAAAATAGCAATAGACTATTTAAGTCAAACTTTATTATCACAGTCAAGTATGTTACAATTAGCTAGTATACTTGCCTATATGGGATTTTTTTTATTATGGACAGTAGTAATACGACAGAAAAAATTATCAGAATAGCGATGGTGCTTCAGAGAGAAAGGGGATAATAATGAAAAGGAATATTCTTTTTTATTATATGTTGAGTAAACGATTTTTTCGGAAAATATCATTTCTAGTGTTGT
>CALAEX010000069.1 GCA_937891165.1 uncultured Lachnospiraceae bacterium
TTAGAATTTAAATATCTATAATTAAAAATGGTAAACTATATAACAAGGAGAAAATTATGATTAGTAACTGGGAAGTTATCGAAACCAATCATATGATTGAAAAAGAAAATTTAGATGTAAGAACGATTACCATAGGGATTAGTCTTTTAGATTGTATTGATTCGGATTTAGATAAATTAAATGAGAAAATATATCATAAAATTACAACAGTTGCCAAAGATTTAGTTGCAACAGGACAGGAAATTGAAAAAAATTACAGTATTCCAATTGTAAATAAGCGTATTTCCGTAACTCCAATCGCTCTTGTAGGTGCTTCTGCTTGTAAAACACCGGATGATTTTGTAATAATCGCACAAACATTAGATAGAGCAGCAAAAACAACAGGCGTAAATTTTATTGGAGGATATTCTGCATTAGTATCCAAAGGTATGACACTGGCAGAAGAAAATTTAATTCGTTCTATTCCAAAAGCTCTTGCAGTTACAGATAGAGTTTGTAGTTCTGTGAATGTAGGTTCTACAAAGACAGGAATTAATATGGATGCCGTAAAGTTATTAGGTGAAATTGTATTAAAAACAGCCGAAGAAACAAAGGAAAACGATTCTCTTGGTTGTGCAAAGTTAGTTATCTTTTGTAATGCACCAGATGATAATCCATTTATGGCAGGAGCATTCCATGGGGTAACAGAAGCAGATGCCATTATTAATGTAGGAGTTAGTGGACCTGGTGTTGTAAAGACAGCATTAGAGCAAGTACGTGGAAAAGATTTTGAAGTGCTTTGTGAAACAATTAAGAAGACAGCATTTAAAATTACAAGAGTAGGTCAGTTAGTGGCAAAAGAAGCAGCAAGTATGCTTGGTGTTCCATTTGGCATTGTGGATTTATCGTTAGCTCCAACACCAGCGATTGGAGATTCCGTAGCAGATATTTTAAAAGAAATTGGATTAAAACATCCGGGTGCACCTGGAACAACTGCTGCCCTAGCTCTTTTAAATGACCAAGTAAAAAAAGGTGGTGTTATGGCTTCTTCTTATGTAGGAGGCTTAAGTGGTGCATTTATTCCAGTGAGTGAAGACCAAGGAATGATTGATGCAGTTCAAGCAGGAGCACTGACATTAGAAAAATTAGAAGCGATGACTTGTGTTTGTTCGGTAGGACTTGATATGATTGCAATTCCTGGTGACACAAAATCGACAACAATTGCTGGTATCATAGCAGATGAAATGGCAATTGGTATGATTAATCAAAAGACAACAGCCGTACGTTTAATACCAGTGATTGGTAAAGGAGTGGGAGAAATCGTAGAATTTGGAGGTTTACTTGGCTATGCACCAATTATGCCTGTCAATAATTTCTCTTGTGATGCATTTATTAATCGTGGTGGACGTATTCCAGCACCAATTCACAGTTTTAAAAATTAAAGGAGGATACTATGAATTATTTTTTAGAACAGTATGATTATAAAAAAGTATTATATTATTTTGAACAGTTGACGAAAATTCCTCATGGCTCTGGTAATGTACGAGAAATTTCTGATTATCTTGTAGAATTTGCGAGAGAACAAGGAGTACGTTGTATACAAGATGAAGCTTTGAATGTTGTTATGTTTAAAGAAGCAACCGAAGGATATGAAAATGCTCCTGTATTGATGATTCAAGGTCATATGGATATGGTTTGTGAGAAAAATGCAGATTCTGACCATGATTTTACAAAAGATGCCTTAGAACTTCGTATTGTTGGAGATACTGTTATGGCAAATGGTACAACACTTGGTGGTGATGATGGAGTAGCAGTTGCTTATATCATGGCATTAGTAGCTGATAAAGAGTTAAAACATCCAGCACTAGAATTAGTAATTACAACGGATGAAGAAACAGGAATGGATGGTGCTAAGGCACTGGATATGTCAGAATTAAAAGCTTCTTATCTTATCAATATCGATTCAGAAAATGAAGGAGTTGTACTTTGTAGTTGTGCAGGTGGTATGCGTCAGACTTGTGAATTACCATTACAAAGAGTTTCTGAAACAGGTGTTGCCTATCAAATTTCTTTAACAGGACTGTATGGTGGTCATTCTGGAGCAGAAATTGATAAAAATCGTGTCAATTCCATTTATGCAATGACAAGAATGTTGTTTGAGTTAAGAGAACAAGTAGATTTTTCCTTGCTTGATTTTTATGGTGGCTTAAAAGATAATGCGATTCCAAGAGAAGCATTTGCTAAAGTTGTTGTATCAGAAGAAAATACTGCTTTATTTGTAAAGAAGGCAGAAGAGTTGAAGTTAAAATATAAGAATGAGCTTGTTTCGATTGAACCAGGATTCTCTTTAGAAATAAAAGCAGAAGAACAGGCAGAATATGATGTATTAGATGGGATTTCCTTTGAAAAGTTGTTATTTTTCTTAATGCAAGCACCAAATGGAATTCAGCGTATGAGTGGAGATATCGAAGGTTTAGTAGAGAGTTCGTTAAATCTTGGTATTTTTAGTGTTGGGGAAGATATGGCAGAATTTCATTTTGCTTTGCGTAGTTCTTCTAAGACATATAAATACTTTATGAAAGATAAGGTAGAATATTTAATTAGTTTTCTTGGTGGAGAAAGTTTTACACATAGTGAGTATCCAGCTTGGGAATATCGTAGAGAATCTAAACTTCGTGATTTATTCCAAGAAGTTTATCGTGACTTATATAAAAAAGAGC
>CALAEX010000070.1 GCA_937891165.1 uncultured Lachnospiraceae bacterium
AGAAGAAAAAAAGAAACCCCTAATCCCCTCAAGATTGAGGGGAACGGGGAGTTGAAGTGTGCAAAGCACACTTTTTTATGTAATAGAAAAGTTTGATTTTTGAATAGTAACAATCGTAGAAAATTATTATAGAAAATACTTGACAGAATAAAAATCTCGTGCTAATTTATCTTCTAATTACAGGTGACAAGACATATGTAAACAAAAGTAGGAGGTAAAGAAAGAATTATGAAATTCTTAAAAAAAATTTGGAATCGAGTTTTTATTGATGGCTTGAGTGGAATGGCATTAGGACTATTTGCAACACTTATTATTGGTACAATCATGGAACAAATTGGTTCATTTGTACCAGGAAAAGCAGGAATGTACATAACATTATTTGCTGCTGCTGCGAAGTATATGACAGGTGCAGGAATTGGTGTTGGTGTAGCAGCAAAGTTTAAAGCAGCACCACTTGTTACTGTTTCTTCGGCAGTAGCAGGTATGGTTGGTGCTTATGCAAGTAAAATTTTAACAGGTAGTTTTTTAGTTTCAGCGGGAGAACTGATATGGAATGAAACTGGTGCAAGTGCTGGAACAATGGTCATCCTGTCAGGAGTAGGAGAACCATTAGGAGCGTTTATTGCTGCTTATGTAGCAATTGAACTTGGTATATTGGTTTCTGGAAAAACAAAGGTAGATATTATTGTAACTCCATTTGTCAGCATTTTATCTGGTTCTATTGCGGGGCTTTTAGTTGGACCTTCTATTTCTGAATTTATGGTATGGCTTGGTAGTTTAGTAAATTATAATGTAGAACAGAATCCAATTCTTGGTGGAATGATGGTGTCTGTATTGATGGGAATGATTTTAACACTTCCAATTAGTTCTGCTGCCATTGGAGTTTCGTTGCAGTTATCTGGTTTAGCAGCAGGGGCAGCGACCGTTGGTTGTTGTGCGAATATGATAGGTTTTGCAGTAGCTAGTTATCGTGAAAATAAGATGGGTGGACTGATTGCACAAGGCATTGGTACAAGTATGCTGCAAGTACCAAATATTTTAAAGAAACCAGTCATTTGGCTTCCAGCCATTATAACAAGTGCCATTTTAGGACCAATTAGTACAACACTTATTGTTATGACAAATAATGCGGTTGGTTCTGGTATGGGAACAGCAGGCTTAGTTGGACCAATTATGAGTTATCAAACAATGGCACCAATGGAAGGAGCAACGATAACTTTAATCAAAATAGCAGTGATGTATTTTATTTTGCCAGCAGTACTTTCTCTAGCAATTACTAATGTGATGAGAAAGAAGAAAATTATCAAAGATGGTGATATGAAATTAGATGTATAAAAAAGGTGCTATTTTTTATCAATATCCACTTGACTATTCGGAACTGTACTTATTAATTTATAACGCAAAGAAGTCATTGGAGTTAATCTTAATAAAATCTGTTTTCATAATATAATATTTTTTGTAGAATTACAAGATAAAACCGCTTCTGTGTGGACTTATTTGATTCGGTGAAAAACTCGAACTCTAGTTGAATTGTCATCAAAAAACAAGTTATTATTTACTTTTTATTTTATGGTATAATATTAGTGAAAGCAGAGCTCGCTTATCTTTTTATAAGGAGAATTCACTATGACACATATAGGAATGAAAATAAAAGAATTGCGAAGAAAGAAAGATATGACACAAGAAAAACTTGCAGAATATTTGAACGTGTCCTTTCAAGCAGTTTCCAAATGGGAGACTGGTGTAGCATCCCCTGATTTGTCTATGATTGTTCCTTTAGTACGTCTATTGGAAGTGTCTACTGACGAACTGTTTGGACTTGCAGAAAAAGAGGTGGCTACTCGGCAAATGGAGCTTGAGAGGCTTTGGGACGAAACATTGCACACTGGTGATACGGCCAAGCGGTATGAAATTGCACAAGTTGCAGTAGCTGAATATCCGGGGAATTTTGATTATCTTTTATGGTTTGCTAATGCAGAAGAGTCTTACGCAATTCACAACTGTGAGCGAAATTCAGATGAGCAGAAGCTACATTTTGAAAATGCCATTCGGTATTATAACAGGATAATCGAGGATTGTGACGATATTGATACCAAAAACGCTGCGATTTATGGTATGGTTATGAATCTTCCAAATATCGGAAGACGTGATGAAGCGGTGGAATATGCCAAGCAACATCCCGAAGCGAATGAGTTGTTGAAATGGTGCCTGTCGGGAGAAGAATGGGAAATACATCGGCAAAAAATGATCTTATACAAGCTAGATGCTCTTGTAGGTGAGCTTGAATGGGGAAGATCTAGCCTTGAATCTATTCAAGTGGCAGAAAAAATCATCAAGCTTGTGATTGATGATGAAAATTATCTATGGCATCATGATACCCTGATGCATAACTACATTTGGCAAGCAATCTGCCTTACACGGCTTAAACAATATGAAGAAGCCATTTCTGTTTTGCAAAAATCTCACAACCATGCCGTTTTATACGAACAAATGGAAGCTAAAGCAAAGGAGAAACCACTTATGTATACATCTTCTATATTAAATAAAATCTCTTACGATGCAACCCAAATGATAAAAAGTGGCACATCAACCTTGACTGAAGATTTTAAAGAATATTTGACATGGAAAGAATTTGATGCTCTCCGTTCTCGTGATGATTTTAAGAATCTTTATTTATTATAATTTTTCGCCCTGTTTCGTAAGTGGATATTTGTAATTCGCTTTGCTACTTACTGCTACTATTGTAGCTTGTCAGATGGAGCTCACAGCTCCACCTGACACAAATAAGTCTCCTACCCACCACTTTATTCTGTTACAAGATATCCTGCATTTTTTAACGCAAGTTCAATTTGTTCTAATTGTTCTATAGAATCAGCCTCTACGGTATGGAAATGATAATCATTGGTTAATTCTTTTAAGGGTACAGTTTGTTTTTCTTCTATTTTTTGTACAAATTCCTCTACTTCTTTTCGTGTATTGAGAAGTAAATCAGCACTAATCGTACCATAAATAGGGTGTGAAACAATAACATCTAAAATTTTTCCGCCAAGGTCTACGATACAATATAGTTCTTCTCTAATTTGAGAAGTGTTATGCCAAACAGGAAAACAACGGTTTACCTTTTGTGTTCCTCTACAATAGAGGAGATATCCTCTAGCTGTAGAAAGAATATTTTTATTGATTGCTCGAAGCAGAGCAATATCCTGTACAATCACTTGACGGCTTACTCCAAATTGTTTTGCAAGTTGAGAGCCAGAAACAGGTTCTGTATTTGTTTGTAATAATTGTAAAATACGTTCTCTGCGTTCTTGTCCTTCCATTTTATACTCCGTTTCTTTATGCAATTTCTTCTACTAATGCTAACATTAATTTTACAGTATGCTCAATTGCCTGACGTTCAAAGGTAGGATAATCCATTTGTGCAGAATTATCTGCTTTATCAGAAATAGCACGAATAATCAAAAATGGTAAACTGTTATTATAAGCTGCTTGTGCAATTGCTGCTCCTTCCATTTCTGTACACATACCATGAAAAGTTTCTTCAATAAAGTCTTTTTTTGCTTTGTCTGCAATAAATTGGTCACCAGTTACAACACGACCTTCGTGGACATGAATTTCTGGATTTACTTTTTCACAAAGTTCTTTTGCTTTTGTACGAAGTGTTTCATCTGCTGGAAATGCAGAGATAGGCATTCTAGGAATTGTACCAAGTGGATAACCAAAAGCTACAGCATCTACATCATGTTGCATGGCATCTGTACAAAGTACAATATCACCAATATCAATAGAAGCGTCCAAAGAACCAGCAATTCCTGTATTAATAATGCAATCTACATCAAATAAATCGGCTAAAATTTGTGTACAGCAACCAGCATTTACTTTACCAATACCAGAACGAACAATAGTCACAGACTTTCCAAGTAATAATCCATCATAAAATTCCATAGAAGCTTTTGTTGTAATGGTTACATTGGTCATTTTTTCTTTTAATTGTGCAACTTCTTCTTCCATCGCACCAATAATTCCAAATTTCATTCTATGTTCTCCTTATCTCATTTAAACGGTTATTATAATTCAGCTATTCATAACTTTCTTTTTACTAGAAAATAATAAAAAACGCAAAATATCCATAATATTATATCATATCACGTTTCTTTTTTCAATGAAAGCCATCAAATAGAATTGCAAAAAGCATAAGAAAGGTGTAAAATAGGGATATTAAAGTAATAGGAGTATTATGTTAATGAAAAAAATTGTATTAACAGGTGGTGGTACGGCTGGTCATGTAACACCCAATTTAGCGTTGCTTCCATACTTAAAAGAAAAAGGTTGTACTATTAATTATATTGGTTCATATGAAGGAATTGAAAAAGGTTTAATAGAAACAGCAGGCATTCCATATCATGGGATATCTTCTGGAAAATTAAGAAGATATTTTGATGTAAAAAATTTTTCTGACCCTTTAAAAGTAATGAAGGGATTTTTTGAAGCAAGAAAGTTATTGAAAAAATTAAAACCAGACATTGTATTTTCTAAAGGTGGATTTGTTAGTGTGCCTGTTGTTTTAGCAGCAAAAACCAGACGAATTCCATGTATTATTCATGAGTCGGACATTACGCCAGGACTTGCGAATCGTATTTGTATTCCGATGGCAAAAAAGGTATGTGCTAATTTTCCAGAAACAATGAAATATTTGCCAGAAGATAAAGCGGTACTTACAGGAACTCCAATTCGAGAAGAGTTATTTAAAGGCAGTAAAATTGCAGGTCTTGATTTTTGTGATTTTACAGCGAATAAGCCAGTCATTATGATTGTAGGTGGTAGTACAGGTGCTGTAGCTTTGAATGAAGCAGTACGAGACCTGTTGCCTACCCTATTAAGAGATTATCAAATTGTTCATTTGTGTGGCAAAGGAAAAATGGCTAAGGAACATGAAAATGTAAAAGGGTATCGTCAATTTGAATATATCGGCAAAGAAATGAAAGATTTATTTGCAGCGGCAGATTTAGTCATTTCTAGGGCAGGAGCAAATTCTATTTGTGAATTATTAGCTCTTAGAAAACCACATATTTTAGTTCCACTTTCGGCAGCAGCAAGTCGAGGTGACCAAATTTTAAATGCAGAATCATTTGAAAATCAAGGCTTCTCTTATGTATTGCAAGAAGAAGACTTAACGAATGATACATTACTTCGTGCGATTCGTTCGGTAATGGAACATAAGCAAGATTATATAGAAGCAATGGAAAAAAGTAAGTTAAATGAGGCAATTCCAACGATTTTAACATTATTGGAACAAACAGCTAAAAAATAGAAGTGAGGAACATCATGTCTTATACGGCGTTATATCGAAAATTCCGTCCAACAACATTTCATGATGTCAAAGGACAGGAACATATCGTAACTACATTACAAAACCAGATTAAAGCGGGGCGTATTGGGCATGCGTTTTTGTTTACTGGAACAAGAGGAACAGGAAAGACGACATCTGCTCAGATTCTTGCAAGGGCAGTGAACTGTGAACATCCAATAGAAGGAAATCCTTGTTGTGAATGTTCGATGTGTCGTTCCATAGCAGCAGGTACTTCCATGAATGTCATTGAAATTGATGCAGCCTCTAATAATGGTGTAGATAATATTCGTGAAATAGTGGAGGAAGTACGATATTCTCCAACGGAAGGAAACTATAAGGTTTATATTATTGATGAAGTGCATATGCTTTCCACGGGGGCATTTAATGCTTTGCTAAAAACACTAGAAGAGCCTCCTTCCTATGTGATTTTTATTCTAGCAACAACAGAAGTACACAAAATTCCAATTACAATTCTTTCACGCTGTCAGAGATATGACTTTCGACGAATTACCGTGGAAGAAATTACAAATCGTTTAAAGGAATTGACGATTGCAGAACAAATACAAGTGGAAGATAGAGCACTTCGTTACGTTGCTACGGTAGCGGATGGTTCTATGCGTGATGCAATTAGTTTATTAGACCAATGTGTTGCCTTTTATCTTGGAGAAATATTAACCTATGATAAAGTATTAGAAGTACTTGGAACAGTAGATGTGGCTACTTTTGGACGATTAATTTCCTATATACGAATAGGGAAAGTAACAGAGTGTTTAAAATTATTAGATGAAATTATAGCAAAAGGCAGAGAATTAACACAGTTTACAGTGGATTTTACATGGTATTTAAGAAATCTTTTGTTAGCAAAAGCTTCCGAAGAATTGATGGATACAATGGAAATTCCAACAGATTATCAACAAGATTTTTTACAAGAAGTGAATGCAAATGAATCAGAACAGCTCATTCGCTTTATACGAATTTTTTCTGACTTAACGAATAAAATTCGTTATGCTGCTCAAAAAAGAGTTTTGGTAGAAGTTGCATTGATTAAACTATGTAAACCACAAATGGAAATAGAACAAGATGCCTTACTTCATCGCCTTCTAAAAGTAGAGGAAGCATTGGCAAATGGTGTAGTTACGGTATCATTAGAAAATAAAGAAGAAGTTGCAATTATAGAACTAAAGGAAGAAGTGCCAGCTAGTTATCCAAAGGCATTACCAGAAGATATTGCAGAAGTGGCAAAACAGTGGGCTGAAATTTCTGCAAAATTTCCAAGTTATTTAAGAATACCTTTAAATGGGGTAAAACCAAGTGTGGGAAGTCAAAATGAGCTATTACTTGTGTTTACAGAATCTTTTGATAAAGATTTTATAGCACAAGAGGAGCATATAGAAGAAATTAAAAAAATAATTTTGTCACAAATACAGAAAGAAGTAGAAGTTCAAACGGTACTTGCGTCTACACAAAAAGAAGTAAATTTATATCCGGACATTACAAAAATGATTAAAAATGTACCGGTAGAATTTGTGGATTAAGGAAGGAGAAAAAACATGGCAAAACGTGGAGGATTTCCAGGAGGTATGCCTGGAAATATGAATAATTTGATGAAACAGGCACAGAGAATGCAACGTCAGATGGAAGAAAAACAACAGGAATTAGAAGAAAAAGAATTTACAGCAACAGCAGGTGGTGGTGCAGTTACTGTAACAGTTTCTGGTAAAAAAGAAGTAACAGCAGTGAAATTAGACCCAGAAGCAGTAGACCCAGATGATATTGAAATGTTACAAGATTTAATTGTAGCAGCAACAAACGAAGCACTTCGTCAGATGGAAGCGGCTTCTGCAGAAGTAATGAACTCCTTAACAGGTGGTTTTGGTGGTGGCTTAGGCGGAGGATTTCCGTTCTAATGGATTATTACAGTAGTCAAATAACAAAATTGATTGAACTATTGTCTGGGCTTCCTGGTATTGGAAGTAAGTCTGCACAACGGCTTGCATTTCATATTATTAATATGCCAGAAGCTTCTGTGCAGGCACTGGCGGATGCGATATTATCGGCCAGAAAGAAAGTTTGTCGGTGTAATATATGTTGTACCTTAACAGATAATGAAGTATGTCCGATTTGTCAAAGTACAGTAAGAGATAAACAAACTATTATGGTAGTGGAAAATGCAAGAGATTTAGCAGCGTATGAAAAAACAGGAAAATATAATGGAGTGTATCATGTGCTTCATGGAGCAATTTCTCCTCTTTTAAATGTAACGCCAGCGGATTTAACAATAAAAGAATTGTTAGTTCGTTTGCAACAAGAGGTAACAGAAGTAATTATTGCTACCAATTCTACCATAGAGGGTGAAGCAACAGCAATGTATATTAGTAAAATTTTAAAACCTGCTGGAATTAAGGTGACTCGAATTGCAAGTGGTGTTCCAGTAGGGGGCGATTTAGAATACATTGATGAGGTAACACTTCTTCGTGCATTGGAGGGTAGAAAAGAACTATAAGAAAAAATGAAGGAGGTGCCAAGTTTGGAGAATGCAATTTTATATGCAGGAATTGAAGAACTAAATACGATTAAAGAGTATGTTCTGGAATTACAAAGCTATGAAGAAAAAAATGCAGAACTCGAACAAGAAGAAGCTAGACTAGAAAAAGTGCTTTCTGGAAAGAAAAAAGAATTGGCAGAAGAAATCGAAGTGACAAGAAAAAAGAGAAAAAAGGAACTTTCTTCGTCTTATGAAAGCCAGATTGCAAAATTAAATGCGAAAGCGAAAAAGATTAAGTCTCAAAAAGGAAAAGAAAAAGGACAAAAAGTAGCAAAACGTGTCACAGAAGAAACGGCAGAACTTCGAGATGCCAATAAAGGGATTAGCATTGATATTAAAGCTTTAATGAAAAAAAATAAAACTCCTAGGATTTGTAATACTACTTTGTTTTATGCCTTTTTTATGCCAAAAGCACCTACAGAATTTTTAATTTTATTTCTTGGAATTTTACTTGTTTTTTTGATACTGCCACTTAGTATATATCAGTTGTTTGCAAAAGAAACAGGAGCGTTGGGAATTGCATTAATTTATATTATTATTGTTGTTCTATTTGGTGGTATTTATTTATTATTGAATAGTAAATTAAAAGAAAAGCATTTAGCAATATTAAAAGAAATCAAAAGTTTTCGACATCAGTATCGAGTGAATCGTAGAAAAATGAAAACCATTCAAAAAGGAATTAAGAAAGATGTAGACGAAAGTCCGTATGGATTAGAACAATATGATGCGGAACTAGCGAAAATTGAAGAAGAAATTGGACGGATTGCAGAAGAAGAAAAAGAAGCATTAGTGAAATTTGAAAATACAGTAGTAAATCAGATTGCAGATGAAATAAAAGAACGTTATCAGGAAGAATTAGATTCTTTAAAAGTGGCGTATGAAACTACTTGTGCAGAACAAAAAGAAACAGAAGAAAAAGTAAAAGAAATTACATTAATGTTGTCGAAACAGTATGAAACTTATCTTGGAAAAGAAGTGTTAAATGTAGTTATGTTGGACCGACTGATGGAGCACATTCAATCAGGAGAGGCTAATACAATTAAAGAAGCTTTAGCATTAGAAAAAAAGTAATTTTTAATAATTACTGACAAAAGCCTATTCTATTTAATATCTTTTAAGACACACCCTTGTTTATAGTGAAACAGAGAAGTCTTAAAAAATATCAAATGGAGTAAGGCTTTTATTTTGTATAAAATTATAAAGCGGTTTTTGCCGTTTGTTCTAAACGAGAAAGACAATAAATAATTCCGTTACAAATATGGTCAGCTAAGGACATTACGGTGTATAAGCGTGTCGTTTGGAGTAACGAATGTTCTAAGAAACCAGATAAATTAACAATACCAGTAATATAGAGGTTTCCAATATGAGGTAGATTTTTACCAACACCAGCCCCCGGTTTTAGAGCACCTTGGTCTAACGTAAAATAACCAATGTGAGAAGCTTTTCCAAGACAAGCGTCAATTGCAATGATATAAGGATTGGAGAAAGTGTTATAAATAGTATGAATAATTTCTTCTAAGTTTTTCGCATGAACGGGTTCTTCTAATGTACCATAAATATAAATAGAAGAAAAACGTCTTTGTGCTAATTTATAACCAATAATAGGTCCAAGGGAATCTCCTGTGGCTCGGTCAGAACCAATGCAAAGAAAAACTAGAGGTTGATTTTTTCGTTTTTCTGAAGAAATCATCTGAAAAAGTTGTCTTCCAAATTCATAAGATGAAGAAAGTTGTTTTGTATTATAGTAAAGCATAAGAATTCCTTTCATCATTTCTTTTTTATCAAGTATTACCCAATTTTGTAAAAATAGACAGAACAATAAAAATTTTTTATGATGACACAATATGCCAAAAAAAATAAGGTTGAAGTGTTACAATAAAAAAGAAAGTTTTATGAGTAGTAAGAAGTTAAGGTAAGAAAGAAATGGGGGCACTATGATAGAAACAATTTATGAAAAAAAGCAACCAGAGGAAAAGCAAGTAAAAAATTTTCGGCTTCCAAATAATAGACGGCAAATTGGACAGCCTCATTTAGCAGAATTAGAAGTATTTATTGAGGACTATGCTTTTTCTTTTGCGAAAGGATTGGCAGAACGAGATTATACGGGTTGTGTAGTTGGGGTTTTAGTAGGAGAATATTTTGGTACAGGGGAAAAAATTTTAATTCGAGGCGTATTAGAGGCAAGGGATGTATTAGTACATGATGTCGTATGTTTTACAGAAGAAAATTGGGCAGGTATTTATAGAGATATTAGAGAATATTTTCCAAATCAACAAATTGTAGGATGGTTTTTAGGCGGACCGGGATTTTTGTTAGAAGATGAAGAACGACAGAAAAAAATTTTAATGGATAATTTTGGCGGTGGAGATAAAGTTTTATTTAAAGTGGATTCGATTGAGAAAGAACAACATATTTTACATTATAAAGAAGGTCGAATGCAAGAATTAAGAGGATACTACATATATTATGAAAAAAACACAGAAATGCAGAATTATATGCTTGGTACAAAACAAACTATTGTAGAAGAAGAAACAATGAAACCTTCATTTAAGGAAGAAAAGGAAGAAGTAATCTTGCCAAGAAGAAGACAAGAAGTGAATACGACATCTTTTTATCGTTTGTTTTATATGACAGGAGGAATTTTAACTTGTTTAGCAATTTTAGTGATTGCAGGACTTGCCATGCAAATTCAGGAAAGAGACCAATTGAAGGAATTATTAAGTGAGCAAGTGCGTCAAACTTCTTCTTTACAGCAAGTATATGTTGTAGAAGAAGGAGAAACAATTGCTTCTATTTGTTTAAAATTTTATGAAACAACAGAATTAGAAGCAGAAATTCGATTGTTAAATGGTATTTCAGAAGGAGAAGAACCTGCAATAGGACAAAAATTATTTCTTCCATAAAGAAAGAATTTTTATAGAAATTTAATGCTAAATTTTAAGGAATATGATATAATACCCAACAATATTATACGAAGTATCACATAACATGTTGAAAGTATGATAGTACAAGCACAAAAGATGCTAATTTTATAAAGAAAGTAGGAAGATTTCTTGGAAACAGTAAGACAAGTGCCAAAACAAAAAGGAACAAACAAAAAGAAAATTTTACAAATATTACGGATATTGGTGGTTGTTATTCTTCTGATAGGAGGCATTATTCTATGGCACTTTTATCGTACTCATATATTTGAGAGTTATAAAGTGATTTCAGAAGTGCCGCTTTATAGTAATCTTGTAGGTTATAAAGCAGGTAATCAGGCATTATTAGTTTATAGTAATGATGGGGCAAAGGCGATTTCTTCTAGTGGAGAAGTAGCATGGGAAATTTCGTATCAGTTAGATAATCCTGAAATTACTTGGTGCGAAAATATGGCAGCGGTAGCAGATATTGGTGGAACACAAGTTTATGTGATAGCAGAAAATGGGATTCCTTATAATTATGAAGTAATTTATCCGATTATAAAGCATGAGGTAGCAAAGCAAGGGGTTACAGCTGTTCTTTTAGATAATGGAACAGAAGATTTTATTCAATTATATGATATCAATGGAACTTTGCGAGTGGATATTAATACACAAACAAAGACGGATGGAATTCCAGTAGATATTGCTTTATCAGAAGATGGAAAAAAATTAGTAACATTATATGTAACTTTTCAAGGGGATTCTATGATATGTAAAGTTACTTTTTATAATGCAGGAGAAGTTGGAAAGAATTATATTAACAATATTGTAGAACAAAAGATTTATGCAGAAAATCGGTTAGCATATGATATTGGTTTTTTGAATGAAGATACATTATATGTGTTGTTAGAAGATGGTTTTGCTTTATATCGTATGACAGAAGTTCCTGAGTTGATTTGTGAAGTAGTGCCAGAGAATGTAACAATTGTAGATTTAGTTTGTGTAGAAAATGGGATTTATACAATTACAGAGGACATAACAAAGCAACGAGCATTGACTTTTTATAATGACAAAGGAAATATACTACGTAGTTGGAATACGATTCCAGAGTATGAAACTTTAGTTGGAACAGAACAAGAATTGATATTTTTTAGTCCACAGAAATTAACGATTTATCGAAGTAATGGATTGTTGAAGTTTGAAAAAGCATTTACCCAAAGTATCAATGCTGTATTTTCAGCAGGGAATAATCGTTATTTTTTGTTGGATGTAGAAAAAATACAAACAATAAAATTATCAGACAGTGTAGATGGAAAGGAGTAAAGTGAAATGCCCATGAAGAAAAAATGGGAGAAATACTTAGAGAAAGATTTATGAATTGGATATTATTCGTAGCTATTGGATTAGTAGTAGGGGGTGCTTTTCTTGGTTTTAGAGCAGGGTTAATAAAGACTGTATTTTCTTTAATATCTACTATTGTAGTGATTATTGTTACTATGATTTTTAGTCCTGTAGTGACAAACTTATTAAAAAGTAATGATAGTATTACAAGTACGATTCAAAACGGCTTGAATTCGGTAATTGATTTATCAGATGTATTGGAGGTATTAGAGAAAGATATCAATCTAAAAGCATTTATTGATGAGTTAAAATTACCAGATAGTATAAAAGAGAATTTAACAAATACTTTGCCAAGTGTTTTTTCTGAAGATTCTTTAAATAGTTATACAGAAGAAAAGTTAGAGGAGATAGAAACTTATATTTGTAGTTTACTTACAGAAACTATTTTAAATGCGGTTGGATTTTTTGTTACTTTTTTGATTGCTTCAATAGGAGTAGCTGTTCTTTGTTTTACATTAGATATTATTAGCAGACTTCCTGTATTACACCAGATTAATATACTTGCAGGAGCAGGAGCAGGAGCATTAGAAGGTTTGATGATTTTATGGATTGGATTTATTGCTATTACAATGCTTGGAAGCACAGAATTTGGACAGAATGCATTAGGATTGATTAGTGAAAGTAGTTTATTGAGTTTTTTATATGATAATAATATAGTAGCAAAGTTTATTTTGTAAGTACGATATACCATGCAAAGGGCATGGTATATTTTTTTATACATAATGTGAAAGTTGCATTGATTTTGGCGAAAACTCTAAAAAGTTACTATTCAGCCTATTATTAAAAGCCTACTTTTCTTGGTATCTTCTAGGACACGCTCTCGCTCGTGGCGAAACGGAGCAGTACTAGGCTCGAAAAAACCTCGCCAAGGACTGCCGTTTCTAAACGGTCCTTGCCAGATACCAAGAAAAGTAAGGCTTTTGCTTAATATTTTACTTTAGGGCTGAATAGTAACTCTAAAAATAAAAAAATAAAATAGGTATTGACAAGATTCCATTTAAGTGATAGAATAACCCTCGCTTTCGACAAAAAAGTATAGAAAGTGAATTATTTAAACAAAAAAATAAAAAAAGTAGTTGACAAACTACAAAGCTTGTGATAAGATAACGAAGCTGTTTGAAATGAAACAAAATTTAAAACAATTACAACAATTTAGAAAGTTCAAAAAACTTTGAAAAAAGTAGTTGACAAACGAAATGAGTTGTGGTAAGATAAGCAAGCTGTTCGAGAGAACAAAAACACATTGAAAAAAACTTAAAACTTTTTAAAAAAGTGCTTGACAAGTAAGAAACAATGTGATACAATAACGAAGTCGCTTGCGAGAGCGAGAGACAAGCACCTTGATAATTAAACAGTGAAACAACCCTGAAAATTCAATGAATTTTCATTCTAACGGATGGGAAGTTCGAGAGAACGACCACCTTAGAAACAGTAAAAACGTCGAAAGACGAACGGAACAAACCTTTGCTTTTTAGGAATAAGAAGCCAGAGTAAGTTCTGAGAGGAAACAAACATTCAAACATGAGAGTTTGATCCTGGCTCAGGATGAACGCTGGCGGCGTGCTTAACACA
>CALAEX010000071.1 GCA_937891165.1 uncultured Lachnospiraceae bacterium
GAGACGTAGCCCCACTAAGCTCGAAAAGACCTCGCTAAGTGGGAACGTCTCTTTACGGTCCTCCTTAACATCTCATTAGAGTAAGCCGTTTGCGAAAGGTATTGACTAGTTAAATATAAAATTTAATTACTCTTTTAATATATGTTATAATAAAACATTATATGTTTTCACAAAAGCCAAGTCTTAATAGTATCTGTGCAGAACCGTAAAGAAACGGCAGTCCTTGGCGAGGTTTTTTCGAGCCTAGGACTGTTCCGTTTCGTCCCGAGTGGGAGCGTGTTCAAACAAATACTATTAAGACGGGCTTTTATAAAATCTAAAAGATGTATTGAAAAAATATAAAAAAGTATAATTGGTAATAAAAACAGATATGTGAATTATGTTTGTAGAATGTGGATAACTTAGTTAAAAATTGTGAGTGATGTGGATTGTGAGGGAATTGGATGGAGAATAGAGATAATTCTGCTTTTCTTATGGATTTAAGGGAGTGGAGATTAGAGTTAAGTGAGCAGCAAATTTTTCAGTTAGAGAAGTATTATGAGATGTTAGTGGAAAAAAATAAAGTGATGAATTTGACTGCAATTACAGAGTATGAAGAAGTGTTGAAGAAGCATTTTTTAGATAGTTTGGCGTTGAGTCAGTTGATGCCGTTGGAGAAAAAAGGGTATCGAGTATTAGATATGGGAACAGGGGCAGGATTTCCTGGGATTCCATTAAAGATTGTATTTCCAGAGTTGGAAATAACATTGATGGATTCGCTGAACAAGCGAATTGTATTTTTACAGGAAGTAATTGCAGAGCTTGGATTGACAGGGATTACTGCAATTCATGCAAGAGCAGAGGAAGCAGGTTTAAAGGCAGAGTATCGGGGAGCTTTTGATTTGTGTGTTTCTAGAGCTGTGGCAAGGTTAGCTTCTTTAGCAGAGTTTTGTATTCCTTTTGTCAAGCAAGGGGGATATTTTGTGCCATATAAATCAGGGGAAATTAAGGAGGAGTTACAAGAGGCGAAATTTGCAATTCGAGAATTAGGTGGAGAGTATCGAAAGCATATTTCATTTGTGTTACCAAATTCAGATATTGAGAGAACCTTGATTTTAGTGGAAAAAGTAAAACAAACTCCTAAAAAATATCCACGAGCAGGTGGAAAACCATTGAAGCAACCATTACTGTTTGTGAATAAGTAAGTAGAAAAGTGAATGATGAATAGGTGGTTGATTATTTTATGGGTAAGAGTATTGGAGAATAATTATTGAGAGGGGACGAGATTGTGTATATTCAAGGAAAGTATTTATTAGGGGGATTAGATGATATTAGTGAGTGCCTTTCGATTCGGAGAGAGGTTTTTGGGGCGGAACAGCAGTTTTTAACTGCGGGTTCAGAAAATATAGAGGATAAAGAGGCTATTTTTGTTCTTGCTTATGAAACAAATGAGAGGGGAGAATCTGTTTCGGTAGCTACAGGACGGCTTATTTTTTTAGAGGATAGATTTAAAATTGGCAGAATTGCAGTAAAAAAAGAATTTCGTGGAAAGCACTATGGAGATTTTGTTGTTCGTATGTTAATAGATAAAGCATTTTCTATGGGAGCAAAAGAAGTATTTGTTGGTGCTCAGTCTCATGCAATTCCATTTTATGAAAGAATAGGATTTGTTAGACAAAAAGAAGAATATTTTGAGGATGGAATTTATCATTTAATTATGAAAATTACTTTTCCCGATTGTCAGAAGGATTGCACAAATAGAGAAAGTTGTTTATAATGAAAATTATACGACAGTAGCTATTTGGTTATGAGTCAGTAGAGAAGTGGATTACGAATATCCGTTTGACTAAGGAAACGAGGTAAGGGAGCATGGAAGTAGAATGCAGTGAAATGTTTGATTTTATTATAAGGCTTCAGGAAGATATTTCAAGTGAATCAGAAAGCTTATTCTCTAGAAAAAAAGAATTAGAAGAAGAAAAAAAACAAATAGAATTATGGATAGAAAAACAAGAAAAAGTTCAACAGGGATTTTCTAAAGAGGTATCAGAGAGTACAGAAATAGTTGTTAAGATAGAACGATTGCGAGTATTGAATTGCAGAATAGAAAAAATAGAAAAAAAATATGAGAAACAACAAACGCTACATAAATGTTTAGAAAAATTAAAAAATATGTTTTTTACAATGCATGAAAAATTGCAGGAGATAAACAATACAGAACTTAGCTTAATAGATTTTAGCACGAAAATTTTAGAAACACAAGAAATGGATAGAAATAGAATTGCTAGAGATTTACACGATTCTTCTGTACAGGGTTTAACTGCATTAGTGCATAAGATGGAATATTGTATTAAAATGATAGATAAAGACCCTGTTCGAGTAAAGTTAGAACTTCAAACAATGATTGAATTGAATAAAGAAATTATCAATGGTATGCGTGAAATTATATATAATTTAAGACCAATGTCGTTAAATAATTTAGGACTAGTGTCTACGATTGATTCTTATTGTTTGAATATAGGAAGATGTACAAATGTAGATATTATATTTTATGTAAAGGGAAAAGAGCGAGGACTTCCTTCTATTATGAGCGTTACATTGTATCGTATTGTACAAGAAGCAATTAGTAATATATTGCAACATGCATCAGCAAAAAAGGCTGTTGTTATACTTACTTATTTAGATACAAGTATTGAGTTAAGTGTAGAGGATGATGGAAAAGGGTTTGATGTGGATTGCACACTAGAACAGTCTGATAAGTATAGTTTACATGGTTTTGGGCTTTCTACGATGAAAGAGAGAACAAAATTATTGAAAGGGACGTTTTGTATAGACTCCGTGTTAGGGAAAGGTACAAAAATGCATATTAGTGTGCCTGCAAAATATGTTGGAGGAAATGAAAATGACTAAACAGATAAAGATAGTAATAGCGGATGACCATTTGATGCTTCGTGAGGGATTAAAACAATTATTAGAAATGGATGGAGATATTGTTGTTGTAGAAGAAGCTGGAAATGGAGAAGAATGTTTACAAATAATTGAACGAATTCATCCCGATGTAGTGTTGTTAGATATTAATATGCCAGTCATGGATGGGTTAAAAATGTTAGAAATTTTAAGAGATTCTAAATGGAAGGACCAAAAAGTTTTAATTCTTACCATTCATAATGAGATTGAATATTTAATGAAAGCAATGGAAATTGGAATAGATGGTTATGTTTTAAAAGATGCTGATTCTGCAATTTTAAAACAAGCAATTATGACGGTGAATGAAGGTGAAAAATACATAGATTATACGATGCTTCCACTATTGAAGGAAAAGTTAATTCAGGAAAAAGAAAAAAGAGAAGATGCCAAATTAACTCGTAGAGAAATCGAAGTATTGAAGTTGTTGGCAGAAGGTCTTTTTAATAAGGAGATTGCTTATAAGCTTTCGATAAGTGAAAAAACGGTAAAAAATCATGTTTCTAACATATTTAAGAAGATAGGAGTTTTTGATAGAACACAAGCTGCTGTATATGCAATAAAGAATAATATTGTGGACTTATACTAAAAGGTTTTTGACAGTAAGCAGATTATATATTATAATGAAACCGTAGAATAGGCTTATGAGAAAAGAGGCTTTTTACTTATAACTAAAGAAATCTAAATGTTTCACGTGAAACATTTAGATTTCTTTGATTAAGTATAAAATAGAAAGGAATATTATGGGAAGAATAATTGCGATTGCAAATCAAAAGGGTGGAGTTGGTAAAACAACAACAGCAATTAACTTAGCAGCTTGTCTTGCTGAAAAAAAACATGATGTTTTAGTTATTGATATTGACCCACAGGGAAATACTACATCAGGACTTGGAGTGAAGAAAAAAAAGCTACAACAAACTATTTATGATATGATGTTGGGCAATTGTACCTTGGAACAATGTAAGACAAAGAGTGTGATGAAAAATTTATTTGTGCTTCCTTCAGATGTAGAACTTGCAGAAGCGGAAATTGAATTAATCAATGTAGAAAATAGAGAATTTATTTTAAAGAGTTTGATTGAGCCTGTAAAAGATGAGTATGATTTTATTATTATTGATTGTCCGCCATCTTTAAATATTCTTACTGTAAATGCAATGACAACAGCAAATACAGTTATTGTTCCTATTCAATGTGAATATTATGCATTAGAAGGGCTATCTCAGTTAATGTATACGATTAATTTAGTAAAAAAGAGATTGAATCCAAGTCTAGAGATAGAAGGTATTGTATTTACTATGTATGATGCTAGAACAAATCTTTCTTTGCAAGTCGTGGAAAATGTAAAGAAAAATTTGAATCAGAATATATACAAAAGTATTATCCCAAGAAATGTACGTTTGGCAGAAGCACCAAGTCATGGGATGCCTATTAATTTATATGATCCTAGGTCAGCTGGTGCGGAAGGATATCGTCAGTTAGCAGATGAAGTAATCCAACATGGAGAAAGAATTTGGCATTATGAATTGTAGTATTCTAGAAGCAGAGAAAGGAAGTAGGTATGGCAGGAAAGAAGAGAGGTCTTGGACTAGGACTTGATAATTTAATTCCTAATATAGGTCTAGATATGACAGAATTAGATGGACAAAATGATAATGTTTCACGTGAAACATTCGTGTCAATTAATGATATTGAGCCAAATCATCTTCAACCAAGAACTAGATTTGATGAAGATAGCTTACACGAGTTGGCAGATTCTATTAAACAGTATGGTATTATCGAACCTTTAATTGTTCAAAAGAAAGAAAAACGATTTGAAATAGTTGCTGGGGAAAGAAGATGGCGTGCTGCTAGAATTGCTGGATTAAAAGAAGTTCCTGTAGTAGTAAGAGAGTTTTCTGAAAATGAAATTTTTACTATTGCATTAATTGAGAATCTTCAACGAGAAGATTTGAATCCAATAGAAGAAGCAGTCGCATATCAAAAGTTGATTCAGGACTTAAATTTAAAACAAGAAGAAGTTGCAGAAAAAGTATCGAAAAGTAGAACAGCTATTACAAATTCGATGCGTTTATTAAAATTAGACCAAAGAGTACAGCAAATGTTAATAGATGAAATGATTACAGAAGGTCATGGGCGTGCTTTAATACCAATTACTGATTTAGAAGAACAATTTAAAATTGCAATGAAAGTATTCGATGAAAAGCTGAGTGTTCGTGAAACAGAGAAGTTGATTAAGCGAATACAAGAAGATAAGGAAAAGTTGAAATCTTCTAGCAAGGTAGAGGAAAAGGATGATAGTTTTATTTACAGAGGGTTAGAAGAAAAATTGAGACAAATATTAGGAACAAAAGTTGAAATTAAAAAGAAAGCAAAAAAAGGTGGCAAAATAGAAATTGAGTATTATTCTATAGATGAATTAGAACGGATTGTGGAATTATTGGAGGTAAAATAATAGAATAAATGAGTCGAGAAGAAATGCTTTTGATTGCCGTGTTTGTATTAGCAATTATGACAGCGTCATTGTTATCGATGACAATTATAGCATTAACTAAAGTGAAATTTTTAACTAAAAAATATAATGCTTTTATGAAAGGTGCAGGAGGAATTTCACTAGAAAGTGCTATTTTAACAAAGATTAAAGATATTGATTCTTTAAAACAAGAAAATAAAAATATTTCTGAAAAATTAGATACGATTTATAATAGGTTTATTAATACATACCAGAAGATAGGTGTTGTAAAGTATGATGCGTTTAAAGATATGGGAGGAGGAAAACTAAGTTTTTCTTTGTGTCTTTTAGATGATGAAAATAGCGGGTTTATTTTAACTGGTATGCATACACGAGAAGGATGTTATACTTATGTCAAAGAAGTAATTAAAGGAGAGGCTTTTGTAGTTCTTGCTTCTGAAGAAAAAAAAGCGTTAGAGGAAGCAAAAAGTAAAAAGGTTCTTTATGCAGAGTAGAGAGAATTTCGTGAGAATAGTTATAGGAAAAAGTTGTTACTAAAAATAAAATGTCCAATAGTAGTAGAAATCTGCGAGAAAGGGTAAAACAGACCTTTTCTACGGAGTAAGAAGTATAGGTAAAATAGAAAGCAGGTAACAAGGGCATGAGAAGGATAAAAACGAGAAAGATTAAAGGACATGAAATTCTAGCAAAAGATGTTTATAGTTCAGGTGGAATTATTTTAATTTCAGAAGGAACTATTTTAAAACAAGAGTATATACAGAAACTTTTAGAATTAAAAATTACAGATGTTTTTGTAGAAGATGAAATATCTAGAGATATTCAAGTACAGGATATTACTGAAGAAAAAATAAATGAACAATGTTTTGAAATATTAAAGAAAATGTTAGATAGATTTTCATTTTGTTCTATAGAAGAATTAGAGGAACTGTCTAATACAGCAACAGATATCATGCAAGAAGTATTATTAGAAGATAAAATTATTTATACTGTTTCTAATGTAAGGAATTATTCTCAAAGCTTGTATGAACATTCTTTAAGTGTGACTTCTCTTTCTATTTTAATTGCTATTCGTGCTGGTTATTCTAAGGAACAGACAAAGAAAATTGCAGTTGGTGCTTTGCTTCATGATATAGGATTTATTAATGTAAAAGAAAATTACAAAGGAATGATTTTAGAGGAAATGGAAGAAAATATACAAAAGGAAGTAAAACGCCATGTTGTATATGGATATATTGAATTAGAACAGCAAGATTGGTTAAGCTCTATTTCAAAAGAAATTATCTTGTATCATCATGAACGATTAGACCGTAGTGGTTATCCATTTCATATGCCGGGGAATAAATTAAAAAAACAGATACGTTTAGTTTCTATTTGTGATGCATTTGACAATATGGTATATGGAAACTTTGAGAAACGTCGTAAAGTACATGAAGCATTAGATGAACTCGTAAGTGCAAGTGGAACAAAATTTGATTTTGAATTAGTGAATGTATTTATTCGGTCGGTAGCACCTTATCCTACAGGTTGTTTGGTTAGTTTAAATAATGGAGAACTTGGAATGGTATTAAGGCAGAATGTAGAAACACCAACAAGACCTTTAATTCGTATTGTACAACAGAATGACCATAATGAGTGGATTAGAAAAGAAGAAAAAGATTTGTCAGAAGAATTAGCACTGTTTATTGTAGATACTATAGAGTAGATGTTACTATTCAGCAGTAAACTATTAAGCAAAAGCCTTACTTTTCTTGGTATCTGGCAAGGACCGTTTAGAAACGGCAGTTCTTGGCGAGGTCTTTTCGAGCCTAGTACTGCTCCGTTTCGCCACGAGCGCGAGCGTGTCCTAGAAGATACAAGAAAAGTAAGCTTTTTAATAAAAGGCTGAATAGTAACGAGTAGATGTGTTTTGTTGGAAAACTACTTGTCATTCGGTTGAAAATATGGTATAAAAGAACAGTCAGTAATAGGGAATTCACTGTAGATTTCCAGAATAGAGGTTAAAGTGCATAGTTTTTTAAAATCAATCGGCTTTGGGAGTATTACTAGTCGAAGTGAAGAGGAAAAGTTAATAAAGTTAGCAGTAGAAAATGCATCAGAGCGACAAGTATTCCGAGTTTCTGAAGAACGTTCTTTTGTAGAATTATATATGGAAGTTGCAGAGGAAACAGGAATTATAGTACGAGGCGAACAAGATGAAACAGGGACACTGCATGTATCTCATTATGTTCCGATTCACCGTGGATTGACAGTGACTACAGAAGAAACAATCTTTATCAATAAACGAGTAGATACAGATGCTTTTACTGGTATGTGTGATGATTATCGAATTGGAATTTCTTTAATTTTTTATATTCAGAATGTAATAGATGTATTGAAAAATCCAGTAAGCAAAAAAGAGAATAGAGAATGTCCTGTTTTTTTATCTGCATTAGCAACGGAAGGGAAAATTTTACTTCCAGTAGAAAAGACAAAGACAGAGGAAGAAAAGGTAAAGATGGATTTGCAAAATCGGTCTGCGTTAATTGCAGAAGCGAAGCAAGGAAATCAAGAGGCAATTCAAAGTTTGACGTTTGAAGATATCGACCAGTATGCCATTGTGAGTAAAAGAATTCGAAAAGAAGATGTATACTCCATTGTAGAAACAAGTTTTATTCCGTTTGGCTCAGAATCTGATAATTATTCTATATTAGGCTATATTACGGATGTAAAGAAATGTGAAAATTTCTATACGAAAGAAGAATTTTATATTTTATCATTAATGTGTAATGAAATGTACTTTGACATATGTATTCATGCAGAGGATTTGTTGGGAGAACCGATGGTTGGAAGACGATTCCGTGGAACTGTATGGTTACAAGGAAAAGTAGAAGTATAACGATAAGGAAAGGAAGAAGAAAAGATGGAAAAGCATGTAGTTTACAAAACAGAAGGTGTTTGTGCTAGAGGAATTGAATTTGATATTGTGGACGGAGTAGTACACAATGTCGTATTTATTGGTGGTTGTAAGGGTAATACTCAGGGTGTGGCAAGATTAGCAGAAGGTATGCTTGCAACTGATTTAGTGGCAAGGTTAAAAGGCGTACAGTGTCGTGGAAATAATTCTTGTCCAAATCAATTTGCCCTTGCAATTGAGCAGAATATTTAATTATACTAAAGAAGTTCTCTTTTCGTTTATAGTAACAAAAAGAGAACTTCTTTTTACGCCTCCTGCGAGAATCGAACTCACAACTAACCCTTAGGAGGGGTTTGTTATATCCATTT
>CALAEX010000072.1 GCA_937891165.1 uncultured Lachnospiraceae bacterium
AAGTACAGTGTTTTTAATGATTTAAGTCCTATTTTTCAATAACATATATAGCCGAGAACACTCATGACTAAAGTCACGAGTGTTCTCGGCTATTTTATAAATAATCATTTGAAACTTTTGGTATTTCTATTGGTACTTGAATTATCTTTTCTAAATATTTTTCTCCATCATAATTTTGTACTTCCGTTAATGCTCTCGCAACTATTTCTTTATCAAAAGACAAGAGATATATTGTATTAGGAAACTTTGCTACTGTATTTACTAACTGAAAAATTAATTTAATTTCACTATTCGATAAACGGTCGATATCATCAATTACAACAATGATTTTCTGATTTTGCTTTGCCAATTCTTTAACAATACATTCTTTTTGTTGAGATATATCCTTTGTACCTGTAAGGGTTTTCTTATTTATCAATTTTGATACAACATTTCCACCTATACTTAAAACTTTTCCTACCTCTCCAAATGCATCAAACATTCCTGCATATTTTTTAATTTCATTTCCAATGGAACTTAAACGTTTATCTTTTTTTCCTGCAAATTTATTCGCTAACATTAAAAAATATTGTTGTAATAACTGCTCAGATGAAGAAAAATTCCAAGGATTAAAATACATAACTATAGGTTTTTCTTCTTTATTATTGGAATTAATATCAATTTCTTCTAACATCATATTAATAACGGAAGATTTTCCACTTCCCCATGCACCAAATAACCCTATACAATATCCCTCTTTTGTTTCTGTTTCTAAAAGAGCTTTTCCTAAACGTCTAGCAAAATTACTTCTATGTAATAAATCATCTTTTTTACTTTTAATAGGTGCATCTTCCAAGTACATTATTTTTATCCCCTTTTTATATTCTATCTTTTATAATTTATATATCTTTAATCCCAAATTCCTTTGTTTTTTCTTCTTTTATTTTCCAATATTCTAAAACCAACTTCATATATTCTACAACCAAATTTTTATAAATCTATACAAAACTTTATACTAGTATAGTCAAAAAATTTCATTTTACATTTCGATACATCTATGTTATACTATAAATACTAAAAAAGCAATCGCCCACAAGGTGGGTTGACCAGTCAATAAGATAGCATAGCCACCCTATTCGCTCGCCAAAGTTTCAAGGGTGGTTATTCTATGTAACAATTGCCTACAAAACGCAAAGACGAATGTAAGCAATGCAAGAAGGAACATACCGAAAGCCATCAAATCTTGAAAATCAAAGTTTGAATTCTTCATCTGCACCACCTCCATTCATAAAGAATAGAGGCCGACCCACCCTGTAACACGATTGCTTTGTTGTATTTTAGCATATTTAGAATGTTTTTTCAATATTCTACCATAAAATCAACTTATTCTTAAATCAACTACTAACTATTTCTCTATACTCTTGTATAAAATGTAGATTTTCCTTTCCCATGTCGTTCAATAACACCTTCTTTTACCAATTCCTTTAGCGAATTTTCTACCGAAGCTTTTCCAATCGTAGGTACTAATTCCATAATCTCACTTTTGGTAAACTTTCCAATTTTTTCTCCTATTGCATTTCGTACTTGTTCTTTTGCTGGGAGTTTATCATCTACCAAATTAATACGATTTTCAAAATCTCTATAAGCTGATAAAATAATTCTAAGAATATATTTAACAAATGGTGTAAAATCATTTGTTCCTTCATGCCAACCTCTTCCAGACTGTTCTAGTACATCATAATAACTTAATTTTGTTTTTTCTATCTTACTTTCTATACGAATATATCTGCCAACTACATAGCCACAACGATACAGTAATAAAGTAGTAAGCAATCGTGACATATATAATTGCTGAATACGAGTTGCTGTAGTGATAATTCCTTCCATTCGCCTAATTATAATACTGTTTTAGGCGATTCTTATTTTTCCGAAATATCTATTAAAACTTCCCACTTACCATTTCGTTTCCCATTTAAACGACGAATATATCCTTTTTCTTTCAATGCTGTCATCTCTCGTTTAATGGTACGCAAAGATTTCCCTGTTTCTTCTGCTAATTTATCTTGTGTAATCATAGGATTATTTATAATTCTTTTTAGCAATGCTAATTCATCTAATGTAATTTTCAAAGTGCCATCCAAAGTGCCAAAATGGCACTTTGAAATTTCAAATTTGGCACTTTGAAATTCTTTTTTTTCAGATTCTACTGTATAATCTACATACATATATCTATTTTTCAATTCATACTTTGTTCCCATTAGCAAATTATAAAAGAATAACTCCAAAAACTTTGTTGTAGCATGAATTCCATTTTTCAAATCATTATAATTTGCTCTTACTAAAGCATTTCTAAAATACCATGAATGTTTTTCAAAAATATCATTATTCACTTCTAGACCAAACGTTTTCATATATTTAATCATAAAAACTGCGGTTGCTCTTGTATTTCCTTCACAGAATGGATGAATTTGCCAAATATCCGAAGTAAATTTCGCAAGATGTCTTACAGACTCAGCCAATGATAAGCCTTCATAAGAAAACTGCTTTTCTGTATTAAAATCATAATCTAAAGTTTCTTTAATACTATACCAAGAAGAGTAAATTACAGTATCGCCTTTCAATACCCACTCTTTTTTTGTAACATTATAGTTTCTAATCTGTCCAGCATGTTCAAATACCCCCTCAAATAAACGACGATGAATAGATATCCATTCTGCTGGAGAAAATTGAAATGTTTTTTCCCCAAGAAGTTTTGTTATTCTTGCAGATACAATATCTGCCTCCTTCGTACTATCTTCAACTTCTATGCGTTCACTACGTTCCTCATAATAACTCTTTATTCTTTTTTGAACTTCATCAATATCTATTTTCCCCTCAATATGCTCCTTTGCAGTATCCAATAAATATTCAGAAGTTTTCAATCCATCTACAGCCTGCAAACCAATTGCTACTTGCCATGCTTCACTTTTCTCAATCTGTTTTGGTTCACCTTGTCGTATATATTCTTCCAGTTCAAACTGCCATTTTCTTTCTTCTGACATTTTTACCCTCCCATATGAAATTTTAAACAATTTTTAATTCTAAAGTACCATCCAAAGTGCCAAAATGGCACTTTGAAATCTTAATTTTGGCACTTTAAAATTTTTTTCTTCCAAATTCAAACCATACTCCTTTTTAATATTCAATCCTAAAGTAATCCAAATATGCCTTATATTTATCCTGTGCCGTTAAGCAAGTATCTCTCAAATATCCCTTTTCATTATTCCATTCTTTCAATCCACGATAATAAAACATCTTCAAATTATCTTCTATAATAAATGGTACAATTTTATATTTTAGACATTCTTTAAACATAATTAATCGTCCGACTCTACCATTTCCATCTTGGAATGGATGTATTTGTTCAAATGCTACATGAAATTCTAAAATATCTTCTAATGTTTTCGTATCTTTTTTATTATAACTAGCTAACAATTCTTTCATTTTACTAGGTACTTCTTCTGGTAGTGTCGTAGGCATCCCACCTACTTCATTTGGTTCATTTTTATAATCTCCTACTGCAAACCAATCTAACCTAGAATCACTTGTTCCTGTTTTTAAAATAAAATGTAATTCTTTTATAAACTTTTCCGATAATGTAATTTTTGCATTATCAATAACCTTATCAATACAACGAAAATGATTTGCCGTTTCAATCACATCATCTACATTTAATACTACATTCTCTACTCCGATTGTATTTGTTTCCAAAATATACCTTGTTTGGTCATGTGTTAGCTGACTTCCTTCTATATGATTAGAATTATAAGTCAATTCAATCTGCGTCTTATGATAAATTCCACCCGAATACTTTCTTACTTTTTCTGATTGTAAAATATCCAATAATATATTTTCTGGTTCCAATTTTTTATTGAAACGTTCTGGTTTCTTTGCATTTTCTGGTATTTTCCATGTCTTACCAACAAGAAAAGCACCCTCTATACGACCTTTGGCACAATAGTTTCTAACACTACGTTCTGAAATATTCCATTTTTTCGCCATTTCTATTACTGAAAAATATTGCATTGTTACACTTCCTTTTACTATTTATGCTAATTTATATTTACTAAGTCAGCAACCACCACTTCAAGTGGTGGTTTGCTATTAGCCCTCCAAAGGGCT